>CAZMWO010000139.1:0-8558 GCA_964569565.1 uncultured bacterium
CTGGTTAGAGAGTGTCTCAAACTCGCCCGACGTAAGTACGAACAACTGCAGCAGAGCGACCCGGCCCGCGCGAAAAAGCTGGCCGGCGAATTTCCCGGCAATGCTTCGCCTGCCCTCGGAAGCGGCAAACACCCATTGGCCGACACTGAAATTCCGGGAACCGGCAAAACCTTCGACGAACTGCTCGAAATTTTCAAGCGCACGCCATTTCAGCGCACTCAGCCGAAAAGCCGGCATTAAAGATTGCGCAAATAATCGACCCGGCTTACAATTACAGCATGATCGCTCAGCCAGACACACTCAAGGAGATGATTCATGCACGCTGACAACACTGCCGGGCACAACTCTGACGTTAACATCAGCAGACTGCACAAAAGCCTGCTGATTTTCATCGCTCTGCTCGTTTATATGACTGTTTTTCGCGATGGCCTGACCATATTGAAAATGCCCGATCTCGACGACAGAATTGTCAAAATGCAGGTTCTGGAAACTGGCTCAGTCAGCTGGATCGAGCTCAGCAACGGAAAGAAATACAGCGTGCCGGATCGCCTGGCTTCTTTGCTCAGCCGGGGAATGACGATCAAGCACAGGGGCGGCTCGTTTTATTCTGAAGTTGACGGCAGACAAGTGCGGATTTTCAAGATCATGCCGCTGATCATGCTTGCTGTCGCCTTCATATTGTGGCTGCTGGCGAGCCAGAACCACCCTTCGATGCTGGCGCTGGCCGAATTTTTGTTCGCCGACCGCAAATTTTTCGTGTGCTATGCCTACCTGATTTTTCCAGTTGTGGCGATTTATGCGGTAATGACCAGGCTATAACATCTGCAGCTTTTCGGCAAATGAGCTCAGCGACGAACCACACGAAAACCAGTTTCTGCACTTTGATTGTGTGGCGCGCTGCTGTTGAAGCGTCTCAAAATGGTCATATCAAGAGGGATCGAGTAAAAGCTGCCACCTTGTGCAACACGATATTCACCAGCTTCAGCGCCTCTGTAATCAGTCAGGCTGCCTTCGGGAAACGGAGCTTCATGCCAGTCCCAGCACCACTCAGAAACATTGCCGAACAGATCGAACAGTCCCAGTTCATTGGCCTGCTTCATTCCGACAGGATGAGTTTTTTGCCCGTTTTCTGTGCGTGAGTTGCCTTTGTGCCATGCAAAGTCATCGATTAAAACCTCCAGGCCGTCATCAGAAAAATACTTGTATCTATCATTCTGAGCACCCATCGCGGCCCACATCCACTCCATTTCTGTCGGCAGCCGGTAACCGTCGGCTGACCAGTCACAGGTTACATTATTCCAGTCTGAGCTCGAAGATGTCGGGATATCTGAGAAGGAAATCGTCTTAAAGTCTACACCGGAAACCTGATATACCGGAGTAAGCTCTTCCGCAAGACTCAGCTTGTTGCAGAATGTAACTGCATGATACCAGTTAACCCTCTGAACCGGGTCGTTGGTGCCGCTTGATGTATAAACATCACCTGGATCGTTTCCCATTATTACCGCAAACTGTGCGCGGGTGATCTCATGACGGCTCATTCTGAACTCTGAAATCGAAGACAGATTGGCGGCGCGGCCATCACGTTGGAAAATGCCGGCCGGAACATGCTTCAATACGCCAATGTTCGGCGAGGTATAGTCTGGTGTTTGACCGCCGCAGGCATTAGAAACAATAAGCATGATAAGAAAAACACAGGGCAGAGCAATTTTTTTCACATTGGTTTCCTTTAATTAGCGACTCGCTGATAACTTATCCATCTCAAAATTACCACTTACGGCATTCCCGGGCAAGAAACGACTATGACGGATCTGTGATCGATTTAGAGATAAAGCTCTTTGAGGAAACGGTCGGCGTCGACAAGGTCGATGCTGCCGAAAGACTGCTCGCGCTTGAGGTCTTTGACGACCTGAACCCCTTTAAGCTTGTATTTTTCGCAGAACCAGACGAGGCCGGGTGCGATTTTTTCGCGGCCGCTTTTTGCCTCGATTGCCATCAGAACCTGCTGATCGCAGCACAGGCAGAAATCGACTTCCCGGCCCTCTTTTGTGCGCAGGTATTTAAGGTCGAGCCTGTCGCCGAGACAGTCGTTACTGGCCAGAACATGCTTGAGCAGGCTTACGGCGAGATGATTTTCGAATTTTGCCCCGATGTCGCCGACTACCTTATGCCAGACTGACAAATAGTCAAAAAAGAGCTATTTTATGCTTTCGAGGCCGGAAAAGATCGAGGTGCCCATGCTGATGATGACATAGGCGACAAAGCCGGCGATGGGCAGGAAAAACAAGATCGGCAGCAGTTTGCTGATGACCTGAATCTTGTGACGGGCGTCGTCTTCGAGAAAATCGCTGGTTTTTTTGAGCATTTCGGGAAGCTTGCCGCTCTGCTCGCCAACCGTGATCATTTCTTTGATCGTCGAGGGAAGCGCGTTGACCGACTTGAAGCCGTCAGCCAGCGAACCGCCGCGCTGAATCGACGACTTGAGACTCGACAGTTCCTTTTCGAGCCAGGCATTCGAAGTAACACTGATCGAAGTTTCCAGACACTGCCCCATCGAGACTCCGGCCTGCAGGCCAACACCGAGAGTGCGCGTGAAACGGCAAAGCGCCAGCTTCTTGACAATTGTTCCGAAAAAAGGAACCTGCACGAGTATCGCGGCAACCGCAGAAGTCGCCATCAGTTTATAAGTTCCATAAAGGCCGGCCAGGATGATCACATAGATGCCGAGCGATCTGGCGATGCCCCACGGTATCGAAACCGCGCTGGCAGGCGTAATGATCGACTGCAGAACCGGCAGCAGCATCAACGCGAGAAACAGCAGAAACAGCGGGTAGGCCAGCGACGAAAGGATCTCGCGTTCGAGATTCATTTCTTTGTCGGCATATTCAGCCAGAGTGCCGCAAACCTCGGGCAGCGTGCCGGTCTGCTCGCCAAACCGGGCAAAGCTGATCTGCATACCGGTGAACGGACTGCCCGCGTGCTCCATGGCTGTCGACAGCGCGGTTCCCTTCTCGACTTCCTTTGCCATCTTCGCGACCTTGGCCTTCATGCCGAAGCCGCTGACATTTTCACTCAGCAGATGCAGAGTTCTCGCCAGGGTAACCCCCGACGCCAGCGAAGTTTCGAGCTGCAGAAAAAAATCGCGCAGATTGCTCATATTGTAGTTCCTTTGCTGATCTGATGTATCATATCTGTGATCCTGTCGTTCGTAGTTCGTTTTCGCGACAAGTATAGCACATGCTGCATATCGCGTTCACGAAATTGCTTACCTTATCTGCAGGCCGTCGGCGGTGGGGGCGATTTCGTAGCCGTTGCACCAGGCGATATAAGCAAGAGCTCTGATGTATGATTGTTGGATGATAAGCGCCGTTATGCGGCCATGCACATTGTCGGCCGCTTCAAATTTCTTTCCGCACTGATTGCCAAGCACCTTTAAAATCTGTGTGATTTCGGTATTACGAAAATCTATGGTGACTTTTTCAGGATCATTGAAGCCGTTGATGCCACTGCCGTCAAGGTCTCTCTGACGCAGGCTGTTGATTACTTCTGGCGAAGCCACGAACCAGACGCCACTGTAAAAAAGGCAGTCAAAACCATGCGAACGGGCGACTGCTCTCATCGCAACTCGTTCCGGCACGTCTTGGAGGCTGACGCTGCATTTGCCGGAAACGTTGGCCGGTATCACAATACTGCCTGTTTTGCGCTTGTTGATGATAACTTTCAATACCTGCGAAATTTCAGTGTCTTTGAAATCCATGGAAATATTTTCTTCAGAATCAGGGCCACCTGAGTCAGACGCTGTCAGCAACGCAAAATCGGCCGGGGTGCCGACAAAGACGATGCCATCCTGCAGCCGGGTCTGATAACCCATGCTGTCAGCCAGCGATGCCAGCACAACCGGCCATTCTACGTCAGTTATCTTAACCTGTTCGATCTTGCCGGTGACGCTGCGGCAGGCGACAGCATTGCATTTTGCCGTTCTGCCGATAATTCTGATGATCTCGCGGACATCCATACCTTTTAACGACATTGAAACGTGGTGGTCGCCTTCGCCGAGCTCGAGACCGGCGATTTCACTGCTTCCGGTATAGCCCGCTGCCGATGTCGAAATATCGATGCCGGCGCTGTTCTCGCGCATTTCAAGCGCCCCGCCGACCTTGATAAAGTTCTTTTCGCCTTCAGCGCTCAACATACCTATGCCAAAGCAGATAAAAACCAGAGCCACAGCAACTTTTTTCATATGCATTCCTTCGCCAGCCTCGTTAAGATTTCACTACATTCTAAGACATTCACCAACTTTCTGCATCAATCATTCAGTAATCATGCCAGATGGTTTCCGGTAATCTGCAAAAATTCTGTTGTGTTATAATATTGAAAATTCAGAATGTCTGTTAAATTGCAGGCGGGCGGAGAACACATGCTGAGGATTCTGATTTTTGCACTGCTGATGTTTTCTACATCGCTGTATGGCGAGGAAGCTGCAAAAGTGGCGAGTGGAAGCAACGAGCTCGATGCCGAGGCGCTGGTTCGAGCGGTCGAGACACAGTATCAGGGCGACCGTTCGCATGGAAAAATGCGCATGCTCATCAATACCCGCAGCTGGAACCGCACGCTCGAGCTGGAAATGTGGTCGGAAGGCCGAGAAAAGCTGCTGACCCGCATTCTGGCTCCAGTCAAGGAACGCGGCACCTGTACACTCAAAGTCGATGACGACATCTGGAACTATATCTCGCGCATCGACCGCCTGATCAAGATTCCGTCGAGCCTGATGGGCGACAGCTGGATGGGCAGCCACCTCACCAACGACGACCTGGTCAAGGAAAACAAGGTCGATAAGCTCTATAAGCTGGCTATTACAGAACGAATGAACAATGAAGTCACGATAACCGGCAAACCTCTGCCGGATGCTGCCGTCGTCTGGGGCAAAATCGTCTACAAAATCGACACTGCCAGCCTGACTCCGCTGCTGGTCGAGTATTATGACGAAGAAGACGTCAAAGTCAGAAGCATGGTCTTTTCAGAGTTCAAACAGATCGAGCAGCGCTGGCTGCCTATGGTCTCACGCATTGTGCCCGAAGACAAACCCGGCGAATTCACCGAAATGCAATATCTCGAAATTGACTTTTCGGTTGAGCTGCCACGCGATCTGTTTTCGCTCAAAAGTTTGAGAAACCGCTGATGATGATACTTCGCATCGGCTGGCGCAATCTCTGGCGCAACCGGCGGCGCACCCAGCTGACCATGGGCGCGATGATCTTCGCCTGTTCCATGCTGGTGTTTTCGCTGGGCTACTATGACGGTTTTCTGTGGAGCCTGATCAATAACGCAACCGAAAAGGAAAACGGGCACGTATTCATCGCGGCGCCTGGATACTACGCCAATCCGACGCTTGAAGATGCCTGCCCCGAAGCGATATCGAGCCAGATCCCGGAGAATGTGAAAAGTGAGATCAAGGGTGTGTGCCCGCGCCTGCAGGCCTACGCCCTGCTCAGTTGCGGCACCGGGGAAGAAAACCGCACGCAGCCAGGGCAGATTATCGCCGTAGATTATCAGGCCGAACTCGCCAACAGCAAACTGGCTGGCGATATTATCAGCGGCGGCTTTCTGACCGGAGATGAACGTGAGGTTCTGCTTGGCCAGGGCCTGGCCCGCAAGATCAGAGCTGATATCGGCAGCGAGATCATCTTTTTCAGCAGTGCCGCCGATGGCTCGATCGCTTCTGAGATACTGCTGGTCAGAGGAATCTTTTCGTCAGGCGAAAACATGCGCGATTCGAGCCTCGCCATCATGAATCTCAAGGCGGCTCAGCAGCTGCTGGCACTCGAAGATCGGGTGCACAGCCATCGTCTTTTTCTGCGCAACCCGATGCAGGCCGAAGAAATCGCCAGCCGGCTGAATGCAGCACAGAAAAGCCTCGAAGCAACGCCATGGCAGATTATATTTCCGCAGATTGCCGATATTCTCAAGGTCTGGCTCGGCGTGCAACTGTTCACCGTCGCAATTTATTACGCCGCCATGGCGCTGATCACTTTCAATACCATGTATATGGCCTTTCTCGAACGCATGCATGAGTTCGCGGTGATGCAGGCAATTGGTTTGACGCGCGGCCTGCTGGCCATGCTGATACTGTGCGAAAGCATTATCATGGCTACGGCGTCAGGGATTATCGGCACGGCAATAGGAGCCTGCGCCAATCTCGTTCTCTTTTATCACCCGATAGATCTCAGCCGCTGGATGGAAAGCATCACATGGGGAGGGTCTTCTATTCAGCCGATTCTTTTCTGTGTGCCGAGTCTGCTCTCGAATCTGCTGCCGCTGCTGGCCATGATTCTGCTCGGTTTCGCGGTAGCCGCGCTGCCGACCTGGCGCCTTTACCGGCTCAAACCGGTCGAAGCGCTGCGGGAGGGTTGAAGATGCTGTGGCTTAAACTCGCCTGGCGAAATCTCTGGCGCAACCGCACCCGCACTCTCGTGCTGCTGGCGGTTATTTCCGGCAGTCTCGCCTTTGTCGGCTGGATGCTCAACGTCGCTTATGGCTCGTATGAAAAGATGATCGAAGACGCAGTGCGCATGGGCAGCGGACACCTCAGCCTGCATCACCCCGACTACCCGCAGGAACGCCTGAGCGAACTGTTCTTTTCGGGCAACGAAGCGATGCCGTTACTCGAAAACCGGGCCGGCATCATCAAGATAATGCCGCGCCTGTATGTTTCGGCGCTGGCCCGCAGCAGCCGCGACAATCGCGCGGTGATGATTCTCGGCGTCGATTTCGAAGGTGAACTCGAAAACAACCCGTTGCTGCAGCCGACAAAGACGGTCAGCGGGAAGATTCCGGCTTCTGACACCCTGAATCTTGCTTATATCGGTACCAGGCTGGCTGAGAACCTGCGCATCGATGTCGGAAAAAAGCTGGTGGTCATGTTTCAGGATCTGTCGGGCGAGATCACTTCAAAGCTCTACCGTGTCGGCGGCATTTTTAAAAGTGGCGTTAATCAGCTCGACAGCGGTACCATCTTCGTGAACCGCCGTTCTCTGGCAACCGCGCTCGGCAACAGTGACGCGTTGCACGAAATCGCCATTCTGCTGGCTGACCGTGACCAGCTGCCCGAGCATCTGGTGCAGCTGCAGAAAGCCTGCGCCGGGCATCAGGATATCGCGGTTTTTTCCTGGGAAACGACTTCAAAACAGATCGCTGATGCGATAAAGATGGACAGCGCCCAGTTCAAATTCATGATTTTTCTGCTATATGTGCTGGTAACGATCGGCACGGTAAACCTGCTGCTGATGAGCATACTCGAAAGAACCCGCGAATTCGGCCTGTTGCGCGCCATCGGCCTCGACCGTCGGCGTATCGGCGGCCTGATTTTCTGCGAAGCGACATTGCTGGGCCTTATCGGTGCCCTGGCCGGACTGGTTTTCACCATAGTTTTGAGCCTTTACAGCTGGCATTACGGCCTCGATTTTTCGAGCATGTTTGGTGAAGCTGAAGTTGCCGGCATGCTGGTCAGTATGAAGGTAAACAGCACCTGGGAATGGGACTGGATGTTCGGTCTCGCGGCCGGCATGGTAGTCGTCGTCATTCTGGCCGCCATCTACCCGGTTAAAAAAGCTTTGCGCGCGGCGCCGGCCGAAGCCATGCGGCATCACTGAGGGAATAAAATGAGTATAGTATCGACCACAGACCTGAAACGTGTTTATGAAAGTGGCGCAACCGAGGTAAAAGCGGTTAACGGCGTCAGCCTGAGCATCGAAGCGGGCGAGTTTGCGGTTCTCGCAGGGCCTTCCGGCAGTGGCAAGACGACGCTGCTGAACCTGATCGGCGGCCTTGACCGCCCGACAGATGGCAGCGTGCACCTCGATGGCGAGCTGCTCAACGACAAAAGCGACGATGAACTCACGCGGGCGCGGCTTTTCAAGATAGGGTTCATTTTTCAGGCATACAATCTGGTGCCGGTATTGAGCGCCTACGAAAACGTTCAATTCATTCTGCAGATTCAGGGAGTTCCTGATTCGGAGCATGAAAAGCGCATCATGCCACTGTTTGAAGAGCTTGGCCTGAGCGGGCTGGCGCATCGCCGCCCGGGCGAGCTCAGCGGCGGCCAGCAGCAGCGCGTTGCAGTGGCCCGCGCCATTGTCGGGCACCCGTCGATCATTCTCGCTGACGAACCGACGGCCAATCTTGATTCAGAGAGCGCGGTAGCGCTGCTGAAACTGATGCACCGCCTGAATCTTGAACAGAAGGTCACTTTTCTGTTCAGCTCGCACGACAAAAAGGTCATAGACATAGCGCAGCGGGTCATCTCGATGCGCGACGGCAAAATCAGTGAAGACATCAGAAAACAGCAGTAGTGGCCTGACACATTTGAATTGTGGGTTGATTGGCGAAGGATATACACGTGGTAGAAAAATCATGCAAGGGCGCAGGCAGGCTTCCCAAAAGCGTAAACTTTTTGCACAGGGAGGTGCTTATGCAGAGCTGCGCAGGATAGAGCAGCTCTGCCGAGCCAGGCACCTTTGACGCAAGAGCTATAGCTATACAACAATGCTCACGTCTGGTGAGAG
>CAZMWO010000140.1:0-5733 GCA_964569565.1 uncultured bacterium
ATCTTTTCGACGATGATATCACCAGAAGTCGTAACCAGCTTGACATCAGTCGCTTCGGTGATACTGGCTTCAGTGAGCATTATGTCGCCAGAAACCGAGTTGATCTTGAGCTCTTCGATTTTCGAGTCGCGTACCAGGAAATCGCCTGAAGTAGACTTGATCTGCATGGCGACTTCGCCGCCTTCGACCTGCACGGCGCCGCTGACGGTCTCGATCAGAGACTGCCTGAGAATGGCGCCCTGAATTCTGATATTGCCGCTGACAGTCTTGAGCTCAGCGATCTTGTAATTACCACGAATACGTATACCACCCGAAACAGTGCGGCAGTTCACCGTCATGTCGGCCGGCAGAGTAATTTCCATGTCGATCATCGCCTTTACCGGCTGATTGCGATCGAAACCGACATAAAGTGTATGCCCGTCGACACGCATGCCAGACTTTGCAAACCACTGCGCCGGCTGATATTCACCAAGCGTAGCCCGGCTGACCCGGCCGCTGACATGCAGCTTGAACTCGTCGCCCTCATGAATGCGTACTTCGCCAAAAACGTTTTCGAACACGAATGTATCACATTCATTGATGTAATCAGGTGGAGTAGCGACAAAGTCAACCGGAACACCATCAACAAGATCACTTCGGTTGCTTACCAGCTCGGTAGCCATGGTACTGGCCAGATCCTGCATCCAGTTGCCAAATTCTTTCATTTTGTCTTTGAATTCGCGGCGACGCGGCTCAGCCTTCTTCATCGCCTGCTGCACAGTGTTTTGAATGTTCTGCGCCAGGTTCTTGAGATCAAAACCAAGTTTGCCGGCACCGCCAAAAGGATTGAAAAAATCGTCGTCTTCACGACCGCTCTGGCGGTCGTCACGGTCTGATTCTCTTTCTCTTTCGCGTTCACGCTCGTTTTCGCGGCTGCGCGAGACTTCTTCGCGAGCCTGCTCTTTTTCGTCGTTAAGCGCAGCCAGCAGTTTTTCCGATTCTTCTACCGTTATTTTCCCCTCTGCGAGCATATTCAAGATCATTTTTCGAGCGTCAGACATGCCTACCTCCATATTGAAACGGTTATCTCATACCCGTACATGATAATCTCAGCGCAACAAAACTGCAATAGCGTGAAAGCGGCCTGAAATCTACGCGAATGTTACATGCCTGCAGTCGGAGCAATCGGGATCGACAGATCGTTGTCTGGTGCTGGTAATGCGACACTTGATGGATAACAAATTCAGCGAATTATATTTTTTACCGAAATGCCGTCGGAAAGAACAAAGGGAACGCTCTTTTCATCAATGATCTGAATAAAATACTGCACATAATCCTTTGCATCTTCAGGCCGCAACACATAGAAATCAATGGTCTCTCTTGCCAGCAGATGCGGCTTGGCCTGGGTTTTCTTAAATTGATCATAGTTCAGCAACTGCAAATGCTTGCTTTCATCAAGAAAAACAACCATAAGCTCGCCCGCGCATGATATAAACGCAAGTTGCGCATACTTTTTCCCATCAGCCGGCGGAAAAAGGATTTCGGTTGCCTGCGACAATTCGCGATTCATCTTCAACGAGCTTATTCTCAGATCCTGAAAAATACCAAGCCGTTTTCTGCCTGTATCAACGTTTTTGCCGCCCCAGATAAGCTTCAGCATGAAGCCGCCGATGAGAACTGCAATAATTGCGTAAACAACGACTTCGATAAAGGTCATGCCGGATTTAGATTCAATTTTGCGTTTGTTAATCATATTTCATCCAGTTGGTCACGATTCAGGGGAAACTGATTTAATCAGGACAATGTCGAAACCATGCATCTGTTTTGCAGCATCGCGCCACTGTGTATTCACTTCAAACTGCCGTGATCTGTCATTGATGCTTAGTAATACTTCTTTTAGCAGCTGTGGATTGTTTGATCGGTGCGAAGAGGGAACTGCACTTTCAGAAATCTTAAAAGAAACCGATTTGAGCCTTGTAGTAGACTCTGGAATATAGCGAAAGGCCGCTTCACCAGACTTGTCCTTAAAACTCATGTCGAGAAATTCCAGACTCCGCTCAACCGAATCACCCTTCAGAATTGAGTTCGAAATATCTTTATCGAAGTCAAATCTGGCAATAGAAAATTGTTGCAGGTCGATTTCCTGATTTACTCTGTTGATAACCTTCTCGACGACGGTAGTTACCGATAGAAAATCACGAATCATCTTCTGCTGCCCGATACCTGTGCGAAAGTACAGAGAAAAGATTGGCAACCCGGCAATAGAGAAGACTACGATGGCAACCAGCAGTTCAATCAGTGAAAATGCTCTTTTCATCGTATTATCTATCCTATGAGCTCAAGCCGGTGTAAACAGCACCAAGAAGATCTGGTGGGCCAGGGGTCTGTGGAGTATCAGTCTGATCATTCGCGCCTCTCAATTCTGTAGCACTTGGCTTTGGCGGCGGTTCATCATAGTATTTTCGGAAATAATCGAGAAGATAATCCAGTCGTGTTTTTAATCCGCTGCCGTCTTTGAATTTGAGATCATAGGTAAATGGAACATCAACCTGCTCAACCAGAGTCTTAGGATCAATGAAACTTGGATCAATCTGACTCCCCCTCGGGTCGCCCTTTGGCATCCTAAGCTGATCAGGCCAGCCTTTTGCGCCAAATGTGTTATTCGACTGCTCATACTTCTGTTTTGCCGGGTCGAAGTGAAACAGACTTTCTCTTTTATCAAGCTGCTGCTGATCGCCCCACCATGGCCAGTAATTATCAGGTTTAAACCCAACAATCGCAGTATAAGGGTCATGCGGATAAAGGTTCGCTTTCGGCAACCCATGCAGATCATGCGCATAATCATTGACCATAGCGCTGAAATCCCAGTCCTGCCAAGGAATCCAGCGCAGAAAGGTAAAATGGACCTTTTTGGCAGCATTTTTAAGAATCGCCATCTTTTTAACGAATTCTTCCGGCGTTGAGCTTTCCAGGTATTTATCGATGCCGCCATCTGACTTCTCGGCAAATTGCGAGTATCTTCCCTTGAAACTCTTGAACTTTATGAATTCCTCTGTCGAATGATCAGAATTTGCCGCAGAGATGACATAAGGCGGAGTCTTATTCGCTCCGGCTGGAACGTTCGGATAAAGCGTCTGCTTGATCTCACGCGCCAGAGTTTTCTCAAAGTAATCCCAGGTCGTGCGCAGGGGATACTGTGAAGGAAGCCCATCAGGGCCAGGGTATTTTGGGTGCCATATAGAAAACAATTCTTCAGGAGTCCAGTCTTTGGATAATGGCGTAGCTGAAGTGTCAAAAACCCATTCAGAGAACTCCTGACAGATGGTAAAAATATCCTGGCAGCTTTTTCTTGGGTCTGTTTCCTTTACCCCCAAAGTAAAGCTGGCAAGATCCGCTATGTTTTCCATCTCATCTGGTTCCAGTTTAAAACCGCGTGGTCTCCATTTTGTCAGCATCGAGACAATAAACCTGTTGCCCGAAAAATTATAATCGTTGGGTTCCATTGGGCCTATCGAGTCCAGGGCTGAAATTATCTGCTCTCCGGAGACATTTGTTCCGCCATCATCATGAGCCGGAAACCTTGACTTGAAGACCCTTTCAAGATTTGCCTGAAAAGGTCCTTTGTTCATGGAATTCATAACAAAATCTATTGCGACTCCCCTGGTGTATGAGCCAATCCTGTTGAGAAGATTGTAGGTTGCGGCGCCGGGCTCAAGATTGCTGGCCGAGAAAAATGAGTCAGGAATTTCCATGATCATGGTCATTCTCTTCAAGGTCTGGCTGGGAATATCGGAGCCGACATTAGAATCTTCGCTGATGATCGCAACTTCTATTGGCAACGGCATTTTGTCACCAACCTGCCATGGCTGACCGGTACCAGGATTGATCATCGACTTAACCACACCATGTGCCTGAGATTTAGGCTGCGCCAACTGGGTAGAGATCCATTGATTCGGGCCAGGATCATGAACTTCGGCATCTTTGATCACCAGAAGTCTGCTGTTTGGGTCTACCCGGTCACCCGCCTTCGCCAGAACCTCTTTAATTTCTCCAATTTTGAACGGCTTGTATCCCTGATCGATCTGTTCCTGAACGAGTTTTGGCGGTTCAGCAATCACATGAAATTCTGTGGTCGGAAAATTTGTGTGCGAGGCAAGATCAATTTCAGGCGCATTCAGTAACGGAGATGGACTCATAATGAACTTGCCGTACATCATCACCCGCTCGCCTGAATATTCGCCGATAGAGTAAACCTTGATATGATCGAGCAGGTCGCCAGTCTTCAAACCATACTTTGCGTAAAGCCTGTTTCCTGAAAGGTCAACGCCATTTTTTGCGATTTCTTGAAAATAGACTCTGATAGAACCTGCTTCTCCATTGTTCGGCTCGATATCGAGATAAGTAAAATTCGGGCGCGGAACCAATGAGGAAGCTTCTGCTTCAGCTCTGGTAATCTCGCCATTACCATCAAGGTCTTCTGCCGGCTTATAAGGAGGTTGATACCATCGCCCCTTATCAAGAGCCATTTCAGCGATGTTGATTCCAGACAGAGCGAGCATTTCTGCTTTTTTCTGCAATGCCATCTGGGCGGTAGAAGACATTTCAAAGCTTGAAAACCTCATCACACCGAAAACCAGAATCATGAAAAATGCAATGAAAACAACTACGATTCCCAATGCAAAACCATTCTTCACTACTAGATCCTCCCTGCGAAACCGGCATTAGTCCGGGTTCATTGGGCAGCTATGCGATTATCTTTTCAGTGATGATTTTGCTGCCATATCAAATCTTGAGCTTCACAAAGTAAACCTCAATTGAAGTTTACTGTCAAGGCATTCAACATGTCAAAAGCAATGCCCTGCCATTTTTTTCAGTGTACAGACGTAAAACATCAGAACCTCTTCAGGCTACGATTGTCGTTACTTCACTCAGGCCACATTCATCACGCAGGCGTTGAGCAGCACAGGAAACGGCACCAGCAGAAACATCACAACCGACCCAACTGCGTCTGAGCTTATGAGCCGCAACCAGTGTAGAACCGCTTCCACAGCAGAAATCACCAACGAGCTCGCCTGGATTGCTCAAGGCGCTGATCAGCCTGTTCAGAAGAACCAGAGGCTTTTGAGTGGGGTAACCGACCCGTTCAGCCGCCAGCGGATTTATGATCGGAATATCCCACACATCATCTACCGGGGTCCCACTGGGATCTGGCTTGTAATGTCTGCCACTGGCAGCGACAATACCAGATTTAGCGTAGCCTGATGTTTTCTTGTATGGCACCCGCACTGCGTCGATATTAAAAACCGGGCGGGCGCTGCGGCTGTACCAGAGCAGTGTGTCGTGTTTGCATGAAAATCTGGTTTTTGAGCGGCCGCCACCGGTGTAATGCCAGATGATTTCGTTCATGAAGCCCTGTCGGCCAAAGATTTCGTCAAGCATGACCCGCGCGTAATGTGAGGCGCGCCAGTCAAGATGCAGAACCAGGCTGCCATCGACCATGAGCAATAAAAACATGGCCTGCAGGCGTTCTTTCAGCCATGGCAGGTAGCTGTCCAAAGCACCTTCCCAGCGATCATCGAAAGAAAGGTGCTTTTTGCTGCCGACCATCTCGCGCCCGGTCAGAAAAGGCGGATCAAGATAGATCAGGCGAAAGCTTTCGGGCACAAGCAAAGGGGCGACATCGAGCATGTCGCCCCTGAACAGCCGGTTAATATTCGCACTATTCTGATCAATCATATTCAACAGAAGTCAGTA
>CAZMWO010000140.1:5743-8358 GCA_964569565.1 uncultured bacterium
ATTTTCAAAGAGATTGCTTCGCTGCGCTCGCAATGACAGGTTTTGAACACGTCAGGACATATCTGACTCAGCAATTGCCGAGTCTGGCTGCCAGGTATTCCTGCAGTGCATCGATCTTGACGCGTTCCTGCGACATGGTATCGCGGTCGCGCACAGTTACCGCCTGATCTTCGAGCGTATCGAAATCGACGGTAACGCAGAACGGCGTACCGATCTCGTCCTGGCGCCGATAGAGCTTGCCGATTCCGGCAGTATCATCATAAACGGTGCGCCAGCCGCTCTTCTTCATGAGAGTATTCTTGATCTGAATGGCGGTGTTGCGAATCGCTTCGTTGTTCTTCTTGAGCGGCAGAACGGCCACCTTGATCGGCGCCAGTTCTGGGTGCAGGCGCAGCACGATGCGCTGCTCGTCTTTAACGGTTTCTTCAAAATAAGAGTCCATCAAAAAGGCGAGGGTAGCACGATCGACGCCGGCTGAGGGCTCGACCACGTAGGGCAGAATGTGCTGGTTGGTCTCGTGGTCAAAATAGGTCAGCTTATTGACTGCGTGCTGGTTGGGGATCTCGCGGCCATCGGCGAGAACCAGTTTACCACCTTTGGTGTGGCACTGCAGGTCAAAATCAGTGCGGTTAGCAATGCCTTCGACCTCGTCGAACTGTTTGTTCTCATCTTCGCGTTCTGGGAAAAAGCGATAGAGCAGATCGACGGTCGCTTTGGCGTAGTGCGCGAGTTCTTCGGGTTTCTGCTCGTATTTGCGCAGGTTCTCGGGTTTGATGCCAAGATCGGTATACCAGTTATAGCGGTTTTCTACCCACTTCTTATGCCAATCTTCGTCAGTACCGGGCTTTACAAAAAATTCTATTTCCATCTGTTCGAATTCTCTGACCCTGAAAATGAAGTTGCGCGGCGTGATCTCGTTGCGATACGACTTGCCGATCTGCGCGATGCCGAACGGCAGCTTGCGATTGGTTGAATCGAGCACATTTTTGAAGTTGATAAAAATACCCTGCGCCGTTTCAGGCCGCAGATAAGCTATGTTGTTATCGTCGGCAACCGGCCCGACTGTGGTTTTAAACATCAGATTGAACGGGCGCGGTTCGGTAAGATCGTGTTTGTCGCCTTCAGCGCACTTTTCGTTCGGGTCGACCTGGTCGGCGCGAAAGCGTTTTTTGCATTTGCGGCAGTCGACCATCGGGTCTGAGAAGGTTTCTTCGTGGCCTGAGTATTTGAGAACCAGACGATTCATCATGATTGCGCAGTCGAGACCTTCCATGTCGTCACGCTCATAAACGACGCGACGCCACCAGGCGCGCTTGACGTTGTTCTTGAGTTCGACGCCGAGCGGGCCGTAGTCCCAGGTGCCCTGCAGGCCACCATACTGATCACTGCCCTGAAAAATAAAGCCACGGCGTTTGCACAACGAAATGATTTTTTCGAGATCTACCATCTGCTTCTCCCGTCGGTAAATAGTTGCTGTTGCGTCGCAATTATAATCTGCCGGCGCTGTAATTGCAATAAACCGCCACCGCGAAGTTTCTCAGAGAATAAAAGCAGCCGCTGTCACTATTGCGCGATGGCGGCTGCTGACATCTGAAAGCTCATTGTAAATGTTCTCTTCAGGCCTTGCAACTGCTGAATGAGCCTTTATGTAAAATTGCAGGCTGGCTTACTGCTTCGGAAAGAGTTCTTTGAAGAAAGATTTCATGGCTTTCCAGGAGCGTTGGGCGGTGAGTTCGTGATAGGCTGAGCCCTGGCTGGGATCGTTGCCGGCGGCTTTGCTGGTAAAGCTGTGAACGGCGTCGCCGTAATGCACCAGCTGCCAGTCTACTTTGGCATCACGCATCTCTTTGACGAAACCAGCTACTTCGCTGTCGGGCACATGCGGGTCAATGGCGCCATGCAGAACCAGCACCTTAGCCTTGATATTCTTTGCATCTTCAGGGGTCGGGCTGTCGAGACCGCCATGAAAGCTGACTACGCCGGCAACATCAGCGCCGCTGCGTGCCAGTTCGAGCACGGTGGTGCCGCCAAAACAATAACCAATGGCTGCGGTTTTATCGGCAGCGACCTGCTCCTGCTTTTTCATCTCTTCGAAACCGGCGATGACCTTGGCTCGAAGCGCTGGTCTGTCTTTCTTGTAGCTGCCCGAGAGTTTGCCTGCCTCTGCAGTGCTTTCAGGTCGAACACCCTTGCCATAGATATCAGCGGCAAATGCCAGGTAACCAAGTTCAGCCAGTTTTCGGCAACTCTCGCGAACGTGGTCGCTGATGCCTTTCCATTCGTGAATGACCAGAATGCCGGGCCGTTTGCCGGCAACCGCGTCATCAAAGGCCATAAACCCTTCATGAACGACACCATCTATCGAATACTCGACGGTCTTTTCCTGAATTGCCGCCATCAGCGGCGACAATGTAATGACCAATGCAACGATCAGCAATAAACGTAAGCACATCTTATTTCCTCCTTATTTTTGTATCTTATCTACAAAATATTCAGACTTCTCAAAAAAACAACCAACTGTTTCAACTGGTCCTCTGTCACATAAGAGCATAAGAATTCAATCCACGGTATACCGCTTATGCCGGGCTCTCGGCGTGATTAGGCAGCTCTTACGG
>CAZMWO010000141.1:0-487 GCA_964569565.1 uncultured bacterium
CACCCGCCACCGTGAAGGGCAGCGGGTGAGCATAGGTAATCGGTAACTTCGCTAATCAGGGGTTCGGGGAGGGCGGCCTTTTTACAGGCCGCCCTTCACACGCTAAATAATGTCTCGCATGTGCAAATCCCCCTCCCTGGATTTAAACCCTGCCTCTTATCTTCTTACGTGCTTATAGCAAGCGATCTGGGGCGGGCTTACTCACAACTTGGGTCAGGCTTCGCTTTTCCAGAGGCCGTGAACATTGCAGTATTCACGAACTGTAATTGGTGACTCGGTTACGCAGAATTCGGCTTCAGCCGGCTCACCGGGCTTGAGAAACTTGACTTTCTTGCGGTTGCCGGCGATTACTTCGATCCATTCGATAAAGTGCTTTTCTTCCATGGGGTGCGGAACGCTGCCAACCTTGACTTTGATGCCTTTGGCGGTTTTTTCGACGACCGGAACATGCTTCTCGATAGAAGAATCAGCGGTTTTTTCTTCCATC
>CAZMWO010000141.1:497-8341 GCA_964569565.1 uncultured bacterium
TTTCATTTCCATGCCGCAGCAGACAAGTGTCGGCGCGCCAGGGTGAACCACTTCAATAATATTGCCACAGATTTCGCATTTGAAAACGTTATGAAGCTTGGTCAAAACGCTGTCCTCCAATAATTTTTGATATTCAGACCAGCAACATTATATTTAAACTGAACCTCGGGGTCAATCTATAAAACTTAAATTGCTGTCGAAAAAGTTGTTAGCGCAAAAGGTGTTTTCTGGTATCATTAATATAATCACGGGGAATACAGGAGAAGATAAAGTGAAAAAAGCTGTTCTTATACTGTTTTTGCTGGTAATGTGCGCAACCTCATGGGCAGCAGGCGCTAAACAGCGGATTGTACTGCTCGACAATTCCATAATAATTGGCGAAATAGTGGAAATGAAAGATGGTATATATACTGTCAGCACAGAAACCGTTGGCGAAATCAAAGTAGCAGCCGACAAAATTCTTGAAATCAGCAAGCTCGATGCTGACAGGCCGGCCACAGCCAATAAACAGATCGACATTATCGACAACACTAAAAAGCAGGCACGTAAAGCGGTAAGCCGGCAATCAGTGCAGCCGGACAGCAGCACTGGCGGTTCTGACAATCTCAAGGCACAGCAGGAACGAGCTAACGCCCAGGTTCAGTCAATGGCCATGCAGGAAGACTTTCTCGACAACATGATGAGCCTGAGTGAAAACGAAAACATGCTTGACGTAATGTCAGACCCGGAAGTCATGGATGCAATCAGCCGTAACGACTATGAATTCCTGATGAATAACGATAAAATGAAAACTCTCATGGAGAGCTCTGAGATCAAAGATCTGTTCGGCGAATAGCAGCAGGTAATAATAAAAAAGCATTTTTGACCTCTTGCATCTGGTGACGATGCAGGATATATTACGGGTAGATATTCGTTCTGCAAAAAATATAGAGTTGTTCTGCAAGCACTGCCTGGGGCAGGCTTCTGAATCAGAGAGGTCTCCGGGGCATTCAACAGGATGCTTTGCGATGACACAAAATTGTGAAGATCGGGCTGTCAAAGCCCGGCATTTCTGTGAGAGGTTTCGCTGAAAACCAGTCCTGAAAAATAAAGCATGGGGTCAGGATATGAAATTGCGCAAGGTTGGTCTGTTAATCTGTGTTCTAACCGTCTTTTTGTGTTCCTCTGCCGGTACATTGTCGGCGAATTCAGGGTTTAAAAAATCTCCTGATGTTGGCGACCGCTTTCTCGACATTCACACGTTTCTGTTTAAAATTGCGGCGAGGAACGGCTGGTCGCTGATTGTGAGCAGCGAAGTGAATTCGCCGGTAAGAGAAGTTGCCGGTTCGACGGTCGAAGAGGCTCTCAACAACTATCTCGAGACAACCAGCTACCGCTGGCGCTTTTATGAGAACTGTCTGTACGTCGCCCACGAAACTGATCTCGAGCAGTTTTTCAGGCATCTGGCCGAGCTTGAGCTGACAATGCCCAGAGGGCAGGCCAGCGTCGGCTTCAGCGGTAATTTCGTGCGAATAGACCTGGAGATGCTTTGTAACATGCTCAAAAGCATCAGCGGAGTCGAAATCAGGCCTTCCAGCGATCTGCATCACAGCGTCATGATGCGGGCAGCAGACATGAGCTGGCAGAGAGTTCTGCTGGCTGTCGTCTATCTCAACCGCTTTCGCATGGATCGAACTGACTATTCCATTACAATTTTTCCAGCCGGCAGTTGAATAGTTAAAATTTGTCTGACTGTTGCCGATAGCTGAGACCATGAAAAGAGCTCTGATATCAATAAGCGTTCTGGTAGTCTTTGTGCTGCTTGTCGGCTTTTCTCCGAGGCCATATTCTGATCTGGCCGAATACAAAAGACTGCCGCAGGAAACGCGCATAAGCCGTCTTCAGGCCGCCGCCGAAGATCTCTTTCGCCGTCGTCGCTACGAAGACTCAATTGTGGTTTTCGAAACCATTCTGGCTCTGGACGAGAGCGATCTCAAGGCTAAACTCTGGATCGCCAAGGCCAGAACCGAGATCAAGCGCGAACGTGATGAGCTCAACAAGCAGGAACGTTATCGCCGCTATGGTCAGCTTATTCCCAAAACCAAAGACCATTTGCTCGACGATAAGGAGCTGGGTTATTTCGAAGTGCGTTATTCAGAGCCCAAGCCTTATGTCCCACCGGTTCGCAAAATCCGCCCGCCGGCTTCAGATGCCGAAATCAATGCGCAGAAACAGAAGGCGGATAAATCGGGTGAAGCCGCCGACTACTTTGAACTTGCGATGCTGCACTGGTCAAAGAAGGAGGCCGAACCGGCTCTCAAAGCTTATTTTAAAGCGGTTTCGCTCGACAGCGAAATTCTCGCCCAGGACGATGAGCAGCTGCTGTTGACCGTGTCAGCCGAGGTCGAAAAACGCATTGACGGCGGTAAGGTTTCTGCGGCCGAATTTCTTGACAGCGGCAAGCTGCTGATGGTGCAGGGCGAGCTCAGGCGGGCGGTAAATCACCTGGTAAAGGCGGCTGAACTCGATGCCAAAACCCGCCAGGAAGCTTCAGATATTCTGCTGACACTCATTGAATCGCCTCAGATCGAACTTATAAGCGCGCCACCTGATCTTCTCGGATTCAGGCAGGCCTATGTGTTCGACAAGGAATCGGATACCGTATACATAAGAGTGACGATGATTCCCAAAAAGCGCGGGCAGATAGTGCCGATAGATGTTACTGTCCCGGCTGATGCTGTTGATAAGATCGAGGTCAGATCGAAAGATGCCGTGATGGCATTCGGCAAGCCGGGCGTTGACAACGCTCTCAGAATCTGGGCGGTTCTGCCCGAAAAAGAAGAATTCGCCGAGTATGAAGTGCGGTTGGCGCTCAATATCGATCGCAAGATTCTCAACTATATTGAATTGTCGAACTACAGCCTTTCGCTCGATATGCCTGACAACTGGAGCTTTGTCATCGGCTCAGAATTCAACTTCTCAGAGAATGTGCCCAAGGGCGAATACGAGAAGAAGCTCGAAGGCATACAAATCAGCGGGTATCATCTTCCCGTCTCCGAAGGGAAAGGGCCAACGCTGTTGTTGAGCGATTTCAAAGAACCGCTGCCGCGCCAGGTCGATATCTGGAAGATCATTGAAACCGGCGGTGAAGGGATCGTGACTAACCTGTTCTGATCTCTGGTGGCATCGCTCAGCGATTATGCAACGCCTCAAAATTGTTGCGTCCGCCTGCCTTTGGCGATATATCTGCCGGTCCGACCCATTCTTCGAAATCGTTTTTGCTGTATCCCAGCATTTTCATGAGGTAGTCGCGGTAATACATGCTGCGTTCAAGCGGAGTGCCGTTGCGAATATAGTAAATTCCGCTGCCGAGATTGGCGAATCCGGCTTTTTCGGGGTCTTTGAGCTGTCCGAGCAGTTTCCAGTATATTTCTGCGGCTTCGCCGATCAGAATGGTCTGCGGTTTCAGGCCGGCCTTGGCCATTTTATCTGAGAGATGACCGGTGCCCAGCACATGATAATCGCCATAGACGACGAGATAGCGCATGCCCGGAGTTTTTTTTGCATGATCGGCAATGGTTTTTGTAATGAAAGTGTCGCGGTCGGCAAGGTTGTGGCTGCCTTTTAGCCGCTCCACCAGCAGTATCGGCGTTTTAAGTTTTTTGGCGGCTGAGAGTATTTTTGAATAAGAGGCCCATGAAAAGCCCCACAGTTTGTCGAAGCTGATTTTGCCGCGTAGATCTTTCAACGGTATGCGTCCGGCCAGAAATTCATCTATCTGTTTCTGAAAGCTGATATCGACCCATTCGAGAACCAGTGTGACCGGTTCTTTGCTGGCACGCATCATGCTCAAAACCATGGTCGTATTGGCCTGAGCCTGACTGGTAGTATGCTCGTCGCCCATAATGACGTAACGGGCCGCAGCCAGAATTCTGGCGATTTCGCTGTCACTGACCGGGCGGGGCACCGTTTTGGGAACGGCCGCCAGATATGACTTTTTATAAGCTTCAAGCTGTTTTGAAGCTTTGAGCTCGCCTTCCATTTCGGCAATCTGCTGATGCAGAATTTTTTCGACAAGCCGCAGCCGGCTGAATTCATCTTTGCTGATACTTGCTGCGCCGGCCACGCCGGCGACAACCAACAGCAGAATAACAGCCAGAAAAGCATATCCGTATGTTTTATTCATGATTTGAGTCATTCCTTGTCAAAAAATCGGCTTGAGCCAGCCCATTTTGGAAATCAGTTTAATCAACCACATTTTTTGCGGATTTTCGACATCTTCTGGGCCAAATTCTGCCGAGTCTGCCGTAGCAAGCCGGTATTCGACCGAAGAGGCGATGTCGCTGTTTATTTCACTGCGCAGTTCTTTCGTGAAGTCAGGCGACTTGACCACGGCGACAACTTCTGAGTTAACTTTTTCGCTGAGAAAATCAAAGTTGTAGGTGCCGACTACGCCTATCTGAGCGTCGAATGCGAAGTTTTTGCCGTGCAGCTGACCGCGGTTGACCATTGCAAAAATGCGCATGGTCGGCATATCGCGCAGAATGCTGCGCCAGTCACGATAAAGCATAGCTTCGGTCGGGAAACTATCTGAAGTCTGGGGACTGTTGGTGTGAATCAGAATCGGCACGCCGCGCTTCGCGGCACGTTTGAGAGCAGCCTCAGCCCTCGGCGTAAGAACGACGTAGGGGTTCTGAATGATGATTTCGCTGCGACTGCCGTCGATATATCTGACGATGTTTTCGGTTATATCATTGCGTGGCCCCGACATCGAGTTGCTGTCAACAATATGAACCGGAGCCTGATGCGATTTGTCTTCTGATCTGAAGTCGCGATAGCCGGTCATGTGTTTGTATCTGCCCAGCTGCTCGTTCAACTTTTTTATGAGCGACGATTGATCTTTGTTTTTGTCGTTAATCGCAAGGGCACCGCGCTGATGCAAGGCAAGTTCCATTGCCTGCCAGCCTGTTTCAAGCTGCTTGACGCGGTTTACGCCAAAGATCGACTGTTCGACATCGATTGATTTGAGCAGCTCAAATTCTTCTTCGAAAGCTCTCTGCAACTGCGCCGAAACGTCATGGCTTATTATCAGCACGTCGCTGTCGCGCCATGCCTCTGCATCGTCGATCGGATCGACGAGATATTCGTCGGCGATGTTGCGGCCGCCGATGATTGAACTCGTTTCATCGGCAATTATGATCTTGTCGTGGTTGCTCGAAACGATCTTGCGAATGTCGGTAAAAACGTTGAGCAGGCTTGTCTGAATCGGGTTGTAAATCTTGACCTGCACGTTTGGAAACTTTGCGAGTTCTTCGAGATAGCCTTTGGCCATTAGTTTTATGCTCATCTTGTTGGACCCGCGCATATCTACCATGATGCGAATTTTCAGCCCTTCGCGCGCTTTCTTGAGGCAAAGGCCGAGCAGGCCGAGTCCGAAGGCATCGTTTTCGATAATGAAATACTGAATGTCGAGGCTGCTGCGTGCTTCGCTGACGATTTTCCAGCGGGCATACCAGGATTCATAATTGTTGTAGATCAATCTGACCATCGCGTTGTCGTCGGCGACATCGCGGAGATTGTATTGATACTCATCGAAAACGCCTTCGACGACAGGCACAAAAGGAGCCTGCGCCGCTTCGAAGGCGAGCAGAAAGTCTTCCTGGTCGCTGCGGGCGCGTGTGAATGCCAGCGATCTGGCCTGATAGGTCACGCCGCGCACAATCCTTACCGGAAACGCCAGCCAGCTGGTTTTTTTGTATTTTTCGTAGGCTGCGTTCATTTCTTTAAATCGAGCATCAACAGCCTGCTGCCACTGAACCTTGTATTCTTTGCCGCGAATATAATTAATTCGCGCGTTTGCCCATTGCACCAGTCTGTTGTCTTTTGCTTTGCCTGCAAGCTCGCTCAGCATCGCCACAGCTTTTTTGCGGTCGATGTCGAGACGGTCAAGGGCACCTGCTATTTCATATTTGAGTGCATTTTTCTGGTTGTCAGTGAAAGCTTGCCGCTGCATGAGCTTCTCGAGCGTTGCAATAAGCGCCTTTGCCTGAGTCGCCGATCTGGTGCTGGCAAGCGTTTTAATTATGGCGGCCAGCTGATTCGGCATACTATCTGGCGCTGTTGCAGATGTGCCGGTTGTCGCCGTCAGTTCATTCGAGGCCGTCTGGTCTGGTTGGCCGGACTTTTGTAAGCTGGTGGTCGCATCTGTTGCTGGTGCCAGCGGTCGCTGCTGGTTTAGCGTGTTTTCATAGGCTGTTTTGGCACTGCGATAAGTCGTGATTGCGTTGTCTATTTCGGCTTTTGCGGCCTTGCTGCTTACTGCTGACTGATACTGTTGATATGCGGCTACATAAGCCCGGTAGGCGGCATCGCTATTTTGCGCGAAACCACGGTTGCATGGCAGTAACGCGAGAGCCAGCAGCAGAAACAGACTCAGAGCATGTCTTTTTGTCATCACGCCTCACTCACAACTATGTTGAGTACAATTGTAATGATTAATTGCCGGAGCGTCCAGTTGCGGAGGCCGAAAAATCTGGTTATTTCCTGTGGGTCCAGCGGCTCCACCAGGGCAGCTTCTCGTCAGCGTAGCTGTCGCCGGCCATGTACATAAGTATTATCGCAACTACCAGAAAGACGAGACCGATGAAGATTATCTCGAAAACTCCCAGACTTGCGATACCCAAAGTTAACCTCTTAATCTGTCACGAATATTCTTAAGAACTGCCAGAATCATTTCAACAACCCATCCTCGCGCATGCGCTGTTTAAGATCGTCGATCTTGTTCCAGTGGATGAGCGGAACCCTGAACTTTTCCTTTAGAGAATTCCGAGACTCGAGCAGTTTCTCGATTACCTCGCTTTTGCTGGTTACTTCGTGAATAACAATGCCCCGCACCGGCATGGAATTGGTCATGCTTTCGACAAAGTTTTGGTAGATTACCGGGTCTTTTTCGCCGCTGTCGCCAAACAGCAGCACCGGCCGGTTATCATACGTTTTGACTACCCGTTCGAGCCAGCCGGATTTGTGATTGGTATGGTCGCCGCTGGTCAGGCTTTTTTTAAGCACCAGCGTACCCGGTGGAAACTTGTTATGAGCCAGAAACTTTTTGAGCGAGCGGCTGAGAAAGGCCGGCGAACTGCTGAGATAAACAAAATGCGGCTTACCCATGCCGGTGGCGCCATTACTGAGTTCGCGGTAGAGATCGGGAGTTCCGCTGACTGCCTGGCGCTCATCGACATCTTTGAACATGCTGTTATAAGCCATTTTAAGGCGACTGCTTACCTCGGTGACCAGAATTGTGTCATCAATATCGCTGACGATTATAAAATCAGCAGTTGCCGGTAAGTTGAAATTCTCGGCATACAGAAGCTCGTTGTCATATCTCACTGAAATACTGAAACTGGCTAGCGAGGTGACGCTGGCTATTCCAGAGAATTCACCGTCTTTGATCGCAACGTTGAGCTTCTGGCTGTCGCATTCGATCTCTGTTTTGCCACTTTCCAGCCATTTTGAGCGCAGCCCGGAAAGCTTGGCACGCAGGCCGGTGCCTTCGGGCTTATAACTGTTGCTGACGATCACGCCCTCGAATGCAACTGAATTCATCTCGAACAGCGGGAAAACCCTCAGATCGAGCAGATCGACGGCCCATAACGATGAAGCCTGCAGTACAAACAAAAATCCGAGCAACAGTTTTTGCATGCTCAAATTCTAAGAATAAAACTGCCAACCCGCAACCCGTTTCGGTCGATATGGAAGCTCCCGTTGGACTAGTCCTCTGTCACATAAGAGTTTAAGAATTAAATCTTAGAGTCTCCGCTTATGCCGGGCTCTCGGCGTGATCTCATGCGCTCCACTCTCGCCAGTTG
>CAZMWO010000142.1:0-8321 GCA_964569565.1 uncultured bacterium
TTGCGGCTTTGTGTCTTTGTGCGAAAATATGGCCGGATATTGATGAGGGTTTACAGGCTGTTGAAGTCTTCGGCGGGCTGAAAGCCGGCGGTAATAAGGATGTCGGCGCCGCGTTCACGATCGTCGGCAAGATTGCCGGTGCCGGCGCTGTACTGATAGGTCGAGGGCGCGGCTTTCGGCATATTGAGCGTGCGCAGCAGGTCGTCGATTTCTGCAGGTGTCTCAAAATGCAGCAGATCGCCGGTCTGTTTGAGATAGGCGCGGTCAGCGATGATAAAAGCACCCACACCGTGATCTTCAGCGGTTTCGGGACACCAGATAAAAACATAGTCGGCCGGGTCGCCGGCCGGCGAATAAACGTAGTTATCGTTGATTATCTGCAGCTGGTGATCGACGATTGAAACGGTGCAGTTCTCGTCGGCATCGAGCGCAACCCGCAGTTTTACCCGCATTCTTTCGGGGCGGGGAGCAGAGTATTTGAGGAAAATGCGGTTGATGGTTTCCTGGCGGTCAGGCGGGCATTGCAGAGCAAATCTGATCTGGCTGGCATAACGTTGCAGGTGCTCTACGGCTCTCTGCTGGCCGGCATCGTTGCGATCGTAGTCGCCAAGCCTGATGATTTCGCCGAAAATGTCGGATACTTCGAAAGAATCGAAAATGTACGCTTTTTCAAAACTGATAAATCTGATGTCAGCCCAGATTTCGAGCAGGTTCTGGCTGCCGCTGGCAGAGCCGGCAGTAATTGCAAAAAACAACAGAGTTATAATCGCCAGAAATCTTTTCATATCGCTCACTGAACCAGATTCAAATGCAAGAAATCGAACATTTTGTACACAAATCATTTTTAAAGCAAAAATCGTGCCAGAAGCAGACAGACGATCAGTGTCTGTTGATGCGGGCTAACCTGAGCGAGAGCGCTGAACTGCAGATTATCAGGCAGTCAACTGCCAGAAAATCACCGCTTATGAAAAAGCCTGATTTTTGAAACCGTTTTGAATATCTTTAGAAAAATGTTGCGCGCACCTGGCTTCTGGCAGTCTGATTATTTTGCCCAGGGATTTGTCGTATGCAGGCCCTCGAGGTCGGATATGCAATCAATGATTGCATTGCAATCACGTTTCGGTGGGGCGCAAGGCGACCAGCTCGTAGAGAGGGTATTCGCGGCTTTTGCCTTTGAGTTCGGTGCGTTCGATAAAGGTGACGCGGGCTCGGCCCTTGAGAATGCGAATAGCACCGGGCGCGATGATGATGCCGGTGTTGGCAGCTTTTTTAGCCTGGGCCTTCAGACGGGCGGCGAGATTGACCGGGTCGCCGATAACGGTGAAGTCAAGCTTGCCCAGCCGCGAGCCGATACGGCCGGAAACGACCTGACCGCTGGCGATGCCGGCGCAGATACGTAAGCCGCGTTCGCGCATCTGGCGCTCAAGTTCAAGAACGGCAGCGCTGGCGGCCAGAGCATGGCCGGATCGGGCCGGGTCAGCCCTGAAAACCAGCATCAGTGTGTCTTCGACGAGCTTGTCGACAACGCCACCGTGCTGGCTGGCCGCACTGTCTGCCGCTGCGATGAAGTCACCTAGAATTGCGAACACTTCTGCGGGAGCGGCTTCACTCTGAAGATGCTGCAGCTTTGCCAGTTGAACGAAGGCAACTGTAGCTTCGATGCGTTCGCCGCCGACCGCCATGCTCTCTTCTGATTCTGATTCAACGGCCTTGATGACTTCGCTCGAAACGAACTGCGTCAGACGGCGACGCTGTTCGAGCCCCTGAATCATGCTGTCGAAAGTATGCTTGAGGTCGCCGAATTCGCCGGTCTGGTCGAGTTCGACCTGGCACTGGTAATCACCGGCCGCCACCTTTTCGGTTACCCTTATGAATTCACCGATCGGCCGCAGATAGATGAGCATGAAAACCAGAAATACAAAAACCAGCAGCAGCAGGGCATAAAGCAGCAACGTCACCGAAAATCCGGCAGCACTATGGCGACCGGGAACATTATTGATACGTGTAAGCAGAATCAGCGGATAATCGCTCATCGCGAAAATCTGCAGAAGATCGCGATCGGCGATTCTGCTGGTATGAACGCCGGAAACTGCAGCGAGATTGAAACGCTCCAGCATTTCGGGATCTCTGACCTCACGATTATCAGCCATGGAATAATAACGCTTGACCCCGGCATCTTCGCGAATTATGAAATACTCTGAAAAGATATCCCGATACACCTGCGACTCTTTCAAATATCGGCTGGTCAAGCCCTTCAGCAGATCTTCGTTAATGTATTTTACCGTCAGCAACGCCAGTGGATCGTTGCGACCGGCTTTATGCAGATAAATCGAAGAAAAGCGGCTGCCCTGATGAAAGCGGAACAACTGGTAAAATCGCCCCCAGCGGCTGATAACATCGTTGATAAAACGTGAATCTACGGCCATCAGATCGCGCGGACTAAGATCAAACGATACCTGGGTAAATACGCCATCGTCATTGAAAGCGCTGAAGACCCCAAGGCTGGAAAGACGACGGTTGGAGTTCTCTTCGCTGGAAACTGTACCGATGTAGCGTTCTGATTCTGCCTTGATAAACCGGCCGCCGGGCAGATCCACAGATATATCGGCTGCCAGCGAGTTTTTGAGCCAGCCGTGCAGATGAGCTTTGATTTTATCCTGGTCGTCTGATGCGATCAGGCTGGTCAGTGACTGTGCGAGATCAAAAGTTGTCTGTTGCAGTTCCTGCTGATAAGCGGCGAACTTTTCGTTGAAATCATTAAACAGATACTGTTGGCGGGTTTCGGCATCGTACCAGGCATAAATGCGATTGTACTGGTGCCAGGTCAAAAAACCCGACAACAGCAGAATGACCGGCAACAGCAGAACGAAGGCAGTACCGGTCACGACCTTGCTGACGATACCGGCCTTGAACTCGACTCCAAAAAAGAAAATGCGCAGCAGAAATATGGCACCAAGCATGGCATACAGCCTGCAGACGAACAATATGTGCTGCGACCATGGCAAAAGAGGGTGATGCAATGATGACCAGGGTATCGAAACCTTGAGCAATGGCAGATTTCTGCATATCTGCTCGATATGTTCCGGCATGAAGGTTCCCTGCTGAATCAGGTCGATAACTGCGGTCTGCGAAAGCGTAGAGAGCAGATGATACCCTTCTTCGTCTTCATAAAACCTGGTAATCATTTCCTGGCGGTTGCGGCTGGACTCCCAGTATGACAGATCTGACCGGGCCAGGCTGCGGCGAAGTCCGGCTGATACCTTGTTCAAAGCATCTGTCGCTGCCATCTTCCATGACAGATCAGAGCCGGCAAAGACGATAAAAAGACCACCGGTTATCACTCTGTCGGCGCCTGTACCTGAATAAAACGGCTGATAAAAAAAATACAGACTGCCACCAAAAACTGATGACAAGGATTTGGAGATCCGCCCGGGAATAATCGCCATATCGACAATCAGAGAGAATGCCCGGCGCAAAAACGAATCTGCATCGCGCTTCACTTTGACCGGGTCGCTGAACCTGAACAGGGCCTTTGTCGAAGCCTCGTTCTCACTGTTGTGAAACTTGTGAAGAAGCTGGCCATTGAGGTTGACCAGATAGCGTCGCATGAGATTGCGCGACAGGCTTTTGCTCTGACCGGCAAAGCGACTGTCAAAATAGACCGAAACCGAACCAGTATCGGGGCCATGGCTGATCAATCCAGCGGCCCGAAGGCCGGTCAGTTCTGTCAGACGCTGCGCCACCGCGGCCGGATCGTTGAAATCAGGCACTGTCGTCATTTCGGCAAAACATTTTTCGAGACGACGCTGCAGAAAACTGCTTATAACAAGATCGCGCCGGAAGCTTTCCATGTCGTTGATCATCGTGGTGCTTGCCGCGCGCCTGTTCGCAGTCTGTGTCATTTCGAACAGAAAGTTAAGGCTGAAGTGAACGATGAATGCCGGCAGCACGAACACCAGCAACCATACTGCAACCAGAACAGACGCCCTGATCTGACGCTTGATAACAACATTGTTCTCAGACATGGTGATCCTCACAGGCAACAAGCGCAAAAGCCTCGACATCAGACTGATTTTCGATCGCAGCCAGCTGGAAGCATTCATCGAGAGCGGCAGCGGTTGCCGGGCACAGCAGAATTCGCGAAGCCACTGTGCGGGTCAAACTCTCGATCTTTTCGGCACGCTGCACGACTTCACCGATAACCGAATAAATGCGGCGGCCCGAGCGTGAGCCGGCCATACCTGCAAAAACATGGCCGCTGGCAATGCCAATGCCATTGTCAACGGTAAACATGCCGGCGGCAACCCGGCGCTCATTGAGATCTGCCAGACGCGCACGCATGCGCCAGGCAGCCAGAACCGCCCGCTTTGCCGGAGAGACCCCGCTTTCCTGATAAAAGACAGCGACTACGGCATCGCCGACCAGACGTTCGACAAAACCGCCACAGGAAGTGATCGCTGTTTCCATCTCGGTGAAGTAATCGTTGAGAAGACTTACAACCAGCTGCGGATCTGTCTTTTCGCTCAGACTGGTAAAGCCGCGAATATCGCTGGCCAGCATCGAAACATGTTCCAACTTGGGCTCTTCGCTTAAAGTGCGCTGCCCAAGCTGCTGGTAAAGATCTTCGGAAACAAAGCGTCGCATCTTTTCGCGCTGTTGCAGACCGGTGCCCATGCGGTTGAATGAGTCGGCAAGCAGGGCAAACTCATCGGTTCGCGCAATATCGACGCGTGTCTGCAGGTTTCCATCGGTTATCTGACTGGCCGCCTGTTCGAAACCCTTTACCGGCACGACAAACAATACCGCCAGAACATCGGCAAACAAAAACAGACTCAGCAGAACGACTGCAAACATCAGCGGCGGAAAGCTGCGAATCAGCAGATACAGCAGCAAATCAGGGTTGCTGTAAGAAATTCCGCCAACAATTATTGGTTGCCCGTTGTCAAAGTGGTAGTGCTCAAGGCAGACGCTGCCCTTGTCTGCACTGCTTCTGAATCCGCTTGAACGACGGGCCAGAGCTGTATCGAGGAGGCGTTTGAGACGTGAGTCAGGATTGATGTGCTTTGGCCACCAGCTCAAGATGGTGTCATCGATACGCCGCTGGCCGATGACGAAATTATGCCTGGCCAGATGAGTGTTTTCTGAGTAGATTTCGGGCGCGAACGACTCTGGATTTATCAGCATGTAACCGGAATTCGCAACATTGGTCATCGCCATTGCCCGCACCGGGTAAGCCGGATCAGACGTATCGGGAATGAGAAAATAGACCATGCGCGCGAAGTTATCGACTTTTTTGATATCTGCCGACTCGATCGCTTCGTTCTGCATTATGTAGTGTTCGTAGTATTCACGGCGCAATGTGTCGATGAAGCCGTCTGCGAATACCAGGTTTTCCATGAGTTTTCGATTTTTCGGACTGTTACGGTCAAGAACACCCAGGTTGTCGAGATACTTCACTGCCAGAAGATTGTCGATATTTGAAACGGTTGTTTTATACTGATCGCGATCTTTGAACACTCTGGCGACGCCGTCATTTCTGAAGAAGATCAGATCGATCCAGCTGCCGGGATTGACCACTTCATGCGGGTGCAGGCTCATTATCTCACTTTCGCTTCTTTCCACCAGACGGGTAAGCCGAAGCTTGGTCTTGAGGGTGTGCAATATCAACTGCAGTTTCTGATCGGTGAAGTAGCTTCTGGTGCGATACATCAAACTGTCGGCCTCGGCTTTGAGCTCATGTTTTTCAAGACTCTGTGCGTTGTCGAACAGGCCGAGACAGAAATAGCCGAGCAGCGCGTAGGGCAGCAGAAGAACCAGCGACATTACTGCGAGCATGCGCAGTCGCAATCTCATAAAAGCGGGAAAGCCAAACAGAACGAAATGCGTCGACAGCAGAAATACAGCCAGTGCTGCCAGGCGGTTGATGTCGGCAACATGCTGCAGACGGCGGCGATACGATCTGGTAATATCGCTTATCGAAAGCGACACACCTAGATAGCGCGGCAGCTCGTAAGATCCGCCATTGATGAGGTTGTATCCGGCAAGTTCGGTCGGCAAAATACTTACCAGTCTAAATTCGTCATCTGCGGCCCGCAGCAGGTTCACCGGCTGAACCGGTTCCTTTGTCAGCCATCGTGCAAACTTATGGGACGAAGGCTTTAACGCTGCCTTGATGATATCTGCAACCTCGAGACCGGCGCTGGCAAATATAACGAAATAACCACCGTAAACAGCTTTGCCTTCGCCAAAAACGCGGTAGTAACAATACAGATTGCGCGATGCAAAGCTTCGACAAGCCATTTCGTAGCAGATGCCCTGGCGGTTCGGTACGAAGGACATATCGGAAAAATAGTTATACAACATCGCCTGCATGGCTGTAGTCAGGCCCTTGTGAATTTTCGTCGCAATCGCCAGAGCTTCGAAAAATCTGTTCAATGCCTCGGGCCTGTTCTGCATGTTCACTTCAGGCAATTCGTGATCTACAATATGAACAGCCAGAGTAGAATCGATGATCTGCCGCTCTTCTGCCGACAGATGAGCCAGCTGCGGCCCATACCAGGACCATATCTCACGGCAGTCAGCGCTAATCGCCACCTGCAGCAGAGGTTCAAGACCGGTTTTCTCTTTATAAAAACTGCGTAACTGTGCATTGGTAGATGCAGTAATCAGCTGTGGATCGACATTCTTAGCAAATACCGGTTTATCGGCAGTTTCAGAAACCAGACCAATATGCGTATCGCCTGCTTTGGCAAGGTTTTCAATATACTGACGCGGTACCAGAGTATCCTTGAAAGCATTTACCTCGTCGCTCAGCCTTGCTCTGGCATCTGTCAGTTCGCTGTTGTATTTCGCGCCGACAAGGGCTGTAAGATCACGGCTGACAAAAAGCAGCGGCAGAAAAACGAGAACGGCAAAAACGACTGTGATAAGCAGTCGCAGAGTTCTGTCGTTGATGCTGCCCGTTATCATCCTTACCAGCCTTTATCGACTGATTTTACAGTTTTTTAAGAGTTCCGCCGATTAAAGAATTATCGCAGATTATTATTGCACTTCAAAATTTTTGTTTTTCGATTACGAGCACGAATTCTATTCAGCTCTACCGTAGGGCAGTGAGCTCATAGAGCGGGTATTCGCGGCTTTTGCCCTTTATCTCGGTGCGGGCGATAAAGCTGACACGGGCGCGACCGCGCAGCAGGCGGATGGTTGAAGGCGCGATGATGATGCCGGTCTGCGTCGTTCTGTGCGCTTCAGCCTTGAGGCGGGCGGCCAGATTCACTGTATCTCCGATCACGGTAAAATCGAGTTTGCCGAGGCGTGAGCCGATGCGGCCGGAAACGACAGGGCCGCTGGCGATACCGCCGCGCAACTGATAACCGCGTTGCTGCATGATTGTGACCAGATCGAGAACGGCGCTGGCAGCGGCAGAAGCATGATCGGCGCAACCGGAGCCACTGCGAAAAACAAGCATCAGGGTATCTTCGATCAGCTTGTCGACGACACCGCCACGGCGCATGGAAGCGCGGTCGGCCTCGTCGATGAAACTGCCCAGAGCCTTGAACACAGCCTCGGGAGCTCGCGCCTGACCATGCAGATCTTGCAACCGCACAAAGGCAATGCTGGCTTCGATACGCACGCCGCCCGGCGCCATGCTTTCGTCGGAATCGTCTTCGACCGCGCGCATGGCTTCGCTTGACAGAAAGTGAGAAAGGCGGCGCCGCTGCTCGAGCCCGGCGATCATTTCATCAAAAGCAGTTTTGAGCTCGCCAAACTCGTCAGCACCGGCAAGTTCAACCTTCTGCCGATAGTCGCCGGCCGCCACACATTCGGTAACCCTGACAAATTCTTCGATCGGCCTCAGATAAATGAGTTTGAAAACCAGCAGAATCAGCAGCATGAGTATCAGACCATAAACAGGAAGAAACGTCATATAGCCGGTGTGTATCAGCTGCCCATCGCCCAGTGAGCCCTGCACGAGCATAAACAGCGGCATATCGCTCATCGCAAAAATCTGGGCAAGGCGGTTTTTTGCAGGCTCATAAAGATTGTGACCCGAAATCGAGGCCAGCTTCAGGCGCTCGAGCAACAGCGGTTCAGTCACTTCGCTGTTGTCTGCAAGTTTGAAAAAACGCGGTATACCGGAATGCTCACTCAGTATGAAAAACTGGTTCTGAAGATCAGACGCTCCGTTAAAGTGACGATTGGCATATTCTGCCAGCAGTGTGTCACGGTTAAAAGTTGCGGTCAGTATTGCCCTTATACTGTTTTTACCAGGATAATTGAAGTAGACCGAAGAATACCGCCGATCGAGGCCAAACGCTGCA
>CAZMWO010000143.1:0-3978 GCA_964569565.1 uncultured bacterium
ATAGTAGAGAACATAAAACTTAACCTCTGTAATAGATCCGGACGGTTTGCTCTGACGAGTTGCTCCGGTCATTTTCGCTTGCAACGGGCGGCCAATTCTGTAAAGAATTATCTGCCCTTCTAAAATGTAAAAAGCGACCCATCTGGTCGCCATTCTTATTGGAGCGGGTATTAACCGCTCTCCTGAAAATTTTTTCGATTGTCAAAAAACTTAAAGCGCCTTCAACGGTCGATATTTATAACACAGGCAATACACCAAAGTCAACTATTTTCTGCATATTTTTCAACATTTTTTTTCAACGACTCTTATCGCGAATTGCCGGCGATTCTCAGCAGTGTATTGCATTAACCGGTATGAAGGTTTAAACTTTTGTCCAGGGGAAGACAAACATGGCAGACACAGTTATCTATATCGCAGATACTGCTTTTATTTCGATGCTGGTATCGGCGGTCGAGTCGTTTCCATCGAAGTATGAAGGGCGCCGCAAAGCGCGAAATTCTTATGCCGAGGGCGAAGTCTTCGGCCTGCTATTCGGTCAGAAGACCATGCGCGGCGAACAGCAGGTTTACAACATCTCGATTGCGACGCCGATGCAGGTTCTGATGGACAAAAAAGACCACTGCGTCAGCCCGTCTGAGCGGCATTTCGACAAGATCAAAAGTATCATCGAGCCGTTTCCGATGTATCAGTATCTCGGCACCTTTCACAGCCACCCATACAAGAAAGACGAATACAAAGGCCCGGCGTCAGCGCGCTGTTCGGGCACCGACCGCGATCTGGCGCTCAACGACGCCGAATTCATCGGCGAAGATCTCATCGAGATGATCCTCGCCCTCACCTACCTCACGCGAACCATGAATACCGGCCCGGAACTCAGTTGGAACTACGTTCAGAACTACTGCGGCAACTACAAATACACTCTGGCCGGCTACGTCGCCAACCGCAGCGAGAACGCGGTCAAAGAGGTCGACAACCTCATCTGCCCCTTCGCATCGAGCATCAGCAACTACGACTTCCGCAGCTGATCAGAAGCCGAATTCTTCGCTTAAAATTGCTGAATGCGGGTAACCAAGGCCTGACACCCCCTGACGGATATCGTGCATCATGCGGGTCGGGCCGCATACGAGAACCAGGGTTCCTGACTGGTATTCGGGCAAAAGCTTCGCCAGCGTCGGTTGATCCAGTCGTGCACTGACGCTTTTGTCGGCTGAAGGCTCGCGGGTGGCAATTTTGACGAACTCAAAAGCTGGAACAGCCTGACGTATGCCTTCGATTTCTTCGAGACATGGTGCCCCGCTGCTGCTTTGAAAAGTCCAGATCAGCTTGACCGCCAGCGCAGACTTTTCTTCGTGCAGTTGCCTGAGAATGCTGAGCATCGGGGTAATGCCGATGCCGCCTGCGATAAGTATCAGTCGATTGACATCATGACGCCAGGGCGAAAAAACGCCAAACGGCCCGGAAACCACGGCCTTATCCCCTGCCCTGACTTCTCCGAGTTTCCTTGTCCAGTCACCATCTTCTTTAATTATGAATTGTAGAGAATCCTTGTCTGATGGGGCTGAGGCAATAGTAAAGGGGTGTTCTTCGTGTGTGCAGGCAGGATTTTCAATAGTAAGAAAAGCAAACTGCCCAGGAAGAAAGTCGAACCTTTCGTTTCCGGAAGCAGGTTTCAAGCTGATCTGCCAGACCTTTTCCGCTGCGGAAGAAGCTGAAGAGACGACAAATGCCTCTTTTTCAGTCCTCGACGAGGGCAAAATCAACTTTGCCGCGATCAGAGCAGCCACCCAGATTGCAAGAATAACGACCCAGAATCCAAGAATCCAGCCCTTGCGCATTGCTGACTCGATGATGAACATATGCGATAATGCCGGCAAAACTACCGGTGCCGTGAATTTATGCAACTTCAGCCATTGCTCGAAATTTATTGCCAGAAATTTGCGCCAGACCGAAGAAACCACCAGCAACCAAATACCACAAATACTTATTGCACCAAGCGCCGCGGGCCATTGTTCTGGATTCACAGGACCAAGAGTCTTCAGACCTGAGACATACATCAGCAGCGGGTGCAAAGACGCCAGCGTCAAAATGCTGATGCCCAGCCAGCGATGCACTTTGAGCAGGCGGTCGAGACCAAAAATCCTGTCAAGGAAACGCAGACGACAAGCCAGAATCGGCTGTAAAAGCAACACTGCAATTGCCCAAAGCGCAAACACCCGCCCGACCGTAACCGGGAAAGTACCGGGTTTGACAGCTTCTTCACTGAAGTAATGTCTTGCGCCAATTCGCGTTAACAGAAAAAAAAGCCCCAGCAAAAGCAGCCAGCAGACTATCTTTTGCGCAGTGTAACTTTTTTGTCTGGTCAAAATGCTCTGAATCATGATTTTGCCTCTCGGTCGAAGTCTCGCCAGGCCAGCAGTATCGAGTGAGCCAGCGGTAATTTTCCCATCAGAATAAGGCTGTCGGCGAGAGTCGAGTGGAACAGAATATTATAGAGAGTCAGCGGGTCTTTCCAGTTGGCAACCGAGAACCAGGTCATGGTGACCACGCCAGCGACGACGCTGGTGGCATTGAGAATATATGCCCAGGGCATCGTTCGGCGGAAAAAAAACATGACGGGCAGAATCAGGGCATTGAACAGCGGGAACAGCGTTCCGATCAAATTAAAAGCGTCTCTTTGTGGAGGGTGTATGCGATAATGCAGAAAAAAACCGCCCAGCGCCATGCAAAACAGCCCGAATACAGGAAATTTGATTTTATCTGGCCTCACACTTCACCTCTTAACCTTATATTTACTGACTCTACGCCAGAATCATCGTCATTCGCGAGCTACAGCATAGCGCAGCGCCATAAAAAATGCAATCGCCGCCGTGATGTCTTGCGGTCACTAATTGTCTATTGTATTGTATACGTGACTTCAATACCTTGAAAGATCCGCATAGGAAGAATCAGCATGAAATCGTTAACTTTGCTTTTCTGTCTCTGCACAGCGACAGCCTGGGCCGGGCCTTATATGGGCGGGCAGTTCGGGTTGTATACAATCTATATCATGTATTTTCTGGTTCCGCCGGCAGTGCTCATTCTGACATTTGCGAAAACCCATCTCTGGAACAACCAGCCGTTGGCCGCTGATGAACATAGATACCTCATTTTAAAGGTAACTGCCGCCTTTTTCATCAGCTGTGCAGAGACTATGGCAGCACTTCTTGCTGCCGCCGGCCTGGTTTCTCTTGCGGCATTGCTGATTCCTGCGATCGATGAAGCTAACCGCACCGGAATCATCATTGCGATGACCGGCTGGGGTTTGTTTTTTCTGATTATCGCGCTGCTGGACATCCTGCACAACCGCTGGCTGCTCGAACGTATACGCCGCAAACACCACGAAAGCAGCCTGCCCGCCTGGCCGGTTTATGTCGGCCCGGTCATCATGCTGATAGTCCTCACAGGTCAGGTGGTCTGGCTCGCTTCCCGGCCATATTGATCGGATAAACCCAACTCCTGAAACATTCCAACAGTAACGATGAACGAAAAAGCATCAGCAAATTCAAGCATAGGTTTCCAGCTCTGGCGACTCGTTACTATAGCGGGAGCCATGATATGTGCGGCTACGCTGTCTGGATTTGCCGGCCAGCTTTCCTGGTTTCTTGACCTCTTTTCGCATTTTCGCGTGCAGTATCTCGTCATTTTGGCCTTGTCTGGCATTATTCTGCTGGCAGCCCGGCATCATAAGACGGCAGCGCTGTTTCTGGTATTCGCTTTAATCAATCTGTTTGAGATTTCTCCGCTTTATTTGAAGCCACAAAAGACGCCACCTGCCAAAGCTCTGACGCTTAGGGTCGCACTTATCAATGTGAATACCAGGCTTGGCGATGCCGCGAAGGTCAGCGAATTTATTCGCAAAGCCGATCCGGACCTGCTGGTGCTGGAAGAAACCAGCTCAAAATGGTTGCATGACCTGGCCTGGCTTCAAGGCCCCTACCC
>CAZMWO010000143.1:3988-4922 GCA_964569565.1 uncultured bacterium
CGGCATAGCTGTTTTCAGCAAGCTGCCCTTTGCCAGAAGTGAAGTCGTCAGCCTGCTTGAGAATGGCGTTCCATCAATTATCGCGGAAGTAATAACGAAGCATGGTGCACTGCATATACTTGCGACGCATCCGCTGCCGCCAGTCAACCGCGAATACGCACGTTTGCGCAACGCACAGCTCGAACAACTTCCAGAATTTGTTAACGCAACAAAACCGACTTTGCTGATCGGAGATTTGAATCTCACCCCCTGGAGCTTCCACTTCAAAGTGCTGTTACGGGTAACAGGCCTGCATGACAGCGCCAGAGGTTTCGGTGTTCAGCCATCATGGCCCAATAACAATCCATTTTTGCGCATTCCGCTCGATCATGTTCTGCATTCGCCAGACATCGTCGTCTTGCAGAGAACGATCGGCCCGGATGTAAAGTCTGACCATTTCCCGGTTATCGTAGATCTGGCCTTGCCTGGGCAATCGGCCGCCACTGATTCGTTTAGCAAGATTGAGTTTGATCTGAGAAATCTCGACAAAGACGGTCTACGAGGGCCTTCTGACGGCAAAGTCGCGGTATCTTATGAATTCTGCATTCCAGACAACGATGCCTGCCGGGCTGAGGTCAAGGCTATCGACCAGACGGTTCAGTTCATGCCGGGTTCGCGCGGCAGAATCGGTGCAGGCAAAGACGAGTGCCTGTGCATCGGCTCAACCCATCAGGAGAATTTTAAAGAAGTTCTGCGTGCATTGTCAGAAAAAAGCTACATTGCACGCATCATCGAATGCCACTTCGAGTAGATTTGAATCAACATAAATGCACTTTCACCATCCAGTCGATTGAATCGGTGCATAGATGCCAGAGACAGCCAGCCGATACTGCGCGCCACTTCCATGATGGAATTGCTGCGAGGCTTAGATAAATGATCGCCGCCCACCAGGTGT
>CAZMWO010000143.1:4932-8315 GCA_964569565.1 uncultured bacterium
AAGCGGGTGAAAGCCGATGCTGCAGCGATTCGGATCAAAAACAGGATCAGCCAGAAGATGGTCGAGGTCGATGAGCATGGTGCTCAGCATTATCAGATAGACATTCCGCCAGTTTTCTTTCCAGAGCAGCCGGGCAAAAACCAATGGCAATAAAATATGGCAGGAATAATGGACTATATGTCTGAAAATAGAAATGTCCCATTCCATGCAATCTGTGAATCCAGTCTGCTGATGAACGTTAAACTAACCGAATGGCCACCTTTAATTGCCGGCTTTGATGATGGCGAGCAGCGATTTGCCCCGGTAGTCGCCATTGATGGCCTTGAGGGTCAGGCAGATGCGGTTCAGGGTTTCTTCATCGGTTTGCAGCCCGTAAAGTTCACGTAAGGCGGTAATCAGGTTGCGGGCATATTCATTGTCATAGAACCAGATTTCTTTGATTATTTTGTCGGCTTTGGCGTAGGGGCTCGAAAAATAATTGTCTTCGATCGAGATAAAAATCTGGTCTCTGACGCTCTCAAGCTCGGTGTAGAGAAGGCGGCCGGCGGCATCGTTTTTCATGCTGTCGCTGAGTTTAGAGGCCATTTCATCACTGAGCACTTCGCTCCAGTAGCCCATGACCTTGCCAAGACTCCAGGCCGGAGCGGTTTTCATGGCGGTATTCTTCATGAGGCTGATGACCGGGTATTCCGGTCGGGCGGCAACCGCAGATTTCCAGGCCTGAAGCGGCGTTGAACTGCGGCGGAAGGTCTGAACCCTGTTGATCTTCGTATCACCAGGCTTCGAGTATGGCCCGCAGTAATTCGGCCCGGGCACCCATTCGCCCGGGTCAGCATGAAAAACTTCAAGCCGCTTCGGCATGCGGAAATAATATTCCTTATGCAGATCCTTTTTATGGAACACCCGTTCACCGCCAAGGTAAACGGCCGCGTGATCAGAAGAATTATAAAGCAGCACGTCACCCGGCGCGGGCGTTTTCGTGGAAATCTCTTTGTACAGAAGCCCCATCCGTGCCTTGAATTCGTTAAAGGAAACATGCCGCGTTTCCTGGCGCTCGATACCGTCTGTGGCGGCGAGAGCGGTGTTGAAGCAGTTCGGCCCGCCGAAATCAAGTTTCCGGTTGAAACGTTCCTGCACGGCCTGCGGCAGGAAAGCATTGATTACCAGAAGCTGCAGCTCAGGCAACATGGCCACGAGTTCTTCTTCATATTTGTTTTGCGGCACGACAGGTTCAGGTTTCAGCCTGGCGGTCTTTCTGATGCCGAACAGGTTGCGCAAACAGCTGGTGACAGCTTCAGCGCTGGCATTCTTATCGATGGCGACCATGATCTGCCGGCTTTTTCCTGACTCTGGCATTATTACCTGCAGCTCGCCCAGGCTGGTGAGAAAAAATCCCGGCAGTTTCGTTTCCGGGGCAAGGGTATGATTTAAGCCCCGTGCCGGCAGAGAACAGGCAACCAGCAGCATGCCCAGGCACAGCACCAGTCCCGGCAGACGTTTCTGCACCAGATTATAGACGGTTATGACAAAGTTTCTCATCTGTTTTACCTGTAATTAAATGAAGATACAGGCATATTATACACCAAAGCTGACTCTGACAGCAAAAATCTGAAATCGGTTCAGCAATTCCCTCGCCAACAACATGTCACTTCGAGTAGACAAAGACCTCTTCCAGTTATAGACTGTAGCTGGATTAGATGTCACGAAAGAGAATTTTGCAGGAGGATTATGAAAAAATTACTGGCGGTCTTCGTACTGTTGCTGGCTCCCTTTCTCGCTTTTGCGCAGGAACCTGCCCAGGAGGCTGTCGGCGGTTTTCTGCACGGCCAGGGCTGGATGTGCATGATAAAGGCCCCTGACGGCTGGATTCTCGACAACCAGTCATGGGTCGATAGTGGCATACAAGCGCTGTTTTATCCGAAAAACACCTCGATCGATGATACTGCCAGCCTTCCGCCGATTATCTACTTCAATTCCGCCCGACTGGAAGATCCCACCGACGAGGGCCTGAAAGCCTATGTCGACACGGACATCAGACTGCATGAAGAGAGAGGCAGCGCAACGCTGAAAGAGCGAAAGATCGAAATAAGCAATTTCGAAAAGTATCATTGCCTCGACCTCGAGTACAAGAACAACGGGCAACAGGAAACCATAGTCTATCTGAGGTTTCTCGATGGCGTTCATCTGGTAGTTCTGACGACACCTGCCAAAGCACCGCACGAAAGCTTTATTCCGCAACTTATCGAAGCAATTGGCAACATGAACTTTATCCAGAAGGCCGATAATCCGCCGGTTGAAGACTCGACCGACTGATGGGCAAACCGGTCTATTGTATTGCATTCGCAAGTTCAAAGCCTTAAAGCTTGATTGCATAACCACGCGAGTTGATTATCCAGCGATAGCCGCGCCAACCTGCGAAACCTATGCTTAACGGGCAGGTCGGGGCAATTTTTGAGCAAGTTTATTCATAAAATCGATGATTTTTTTGTTTTCTGGTTCAATCTTGTCGGCGATCAAAATGTGCTCCCAGGCTATGGCATAGTCGCGATTGCGGGCACAGACCAACGCCAGGTAGTATCTGGTTTTCAAATGTTGCGGGTATTCTTTGGCTATCGCTTCAAGTAACTGTCTGGCTTTTTTATCTTCTCTGATTTTGAGGTAGTTGATGGCAGCTTCAAAGTTGGCCTTTACATCGGCAGGAGAGTCGGATTTTTCATAATTTTTGAGCCTGCTGATTATATCTTCGATGACGACTATAATCTCGGGATTTGTCATGCTGTAATTAGACAGAATCAACTCTATCATGTATTGTTTGTGCACCGCCCGCACTGAGTTCACCTTAATCCATATTTTTTCGGATTGTTCCATCAGCATAAAACTGCTCTGTTTGCATATAGCGTTTTTTATGCCAACAAAATCTGATACCGAAACATTTTTCATCTGAAATTTCGGGTCATTTGCCAGGCTTTTAAACTTGACTACCTGTATATCTTCGGTCATATCCAAAACATCATGAGCTGTGCCCGTATCTTTGCAGGTAATAACATTTACTGCAGTCATTGCCGACTGACTCTGACTGAGCAGAGTAATAAGGTGCGAGCCTTCAACTTTTGTCATGACTTTGTCAATTCTTTCAGGGGGCAGACCTGTAAAAGCCGTTTTAAGCACCATTGTATTCTGCCTTACCTGGTTAATCTGCCACTTATTGCTGCCAAAGTGTTGTTCGATTCCTGCCAGGAATTTAAAAAGGTCTTTTGCCGCCTTATTCAGAGTAAATGAATAGGATTTTGGATCTGCAATAACCGAAGCCTGCAAGGGCAGGCTGCGATACACCGCCCAGATTCTGGCACGACCATAGGTCAGATAAATATATTCTATAAACT
>CAZMWO010000144.1:0-2217 GCA_964569565.1 uncultured bacterium
TACCTGATGCTGAGAGACGCTCTCAAAGACTCCGAAAGAGAACTCTTTGCAGAAAGATACATATTGGATGCCGTTCCGGAATTCGACAGATCTTATGCAGTAGTAATGAGCGGCGATGTGACATTGATCGATAATTATCGAGAACTTCTTGATTACTGATTCAACCGATTTCCTCGACCAGTAAGACTAACCAAAAGGAGCGGGTTTTCATCCGCTCCTTTTTTTGTACGCCCGGAATGGGCGTGAACTCTTAATGGTAATGCAGTATTAGATCGAATTTTCACAGATTTTTGCAGCATGAATGCATACACTTTTCGCGTTTTGATGTATCATATGGAGCCTGAATCAGCTAAGACATTCGAGTTGTACAAAGCAGATGGTTAAGCAATGAGTAAAAAGAACGGGCAGCGGCATGGTCAGAAGCAATCGGGATTTCTTCTGATCATACTCTGTTTTTTGCCCCTTCTGGCACTGAATATCGGCTGGTCTTTTCTCGATAACATCGATTATTACTGGAAAACGCGTGAACAGCATGAGATCGCCAACCAGGAAATCGAGACGCTGGCTGCCGGTTCAGAGTTCTCGTATCAGTTTGCCAGGCTGGCCGGGCAGTTTTCGAAAACCTTCAAGGCCGCTGCCGAATCCGGTCTCGAAGGCGACAAGCTTGGGCAGTATGCTGATGAGAAGGCACGCCGGATTTTCCGCTGGCCATTTCCCGAATATGAGCTTTATGCCTTTCATCTGCCAACGACCGGCACCAGTGGTGACATGTTGTTCATGCATACTGAGCTCCTTCCGGCCCGCCGTCTTTATGTCAGATCTTTCGAACATCTGGTGCGGGTGAGCCGGGACGAAGACGTCTCCGGCGCAATCGGCAGACAGAACGCCAAGCTTCTCGCCAGAATCATTCAGAACGAAGCGAAGGCAGAAATCATGGCGAAAACCCAGCGCGGACGCGCCTCTTTTGCTTTTTACCGGTTTTTTCCGCACTGGTTTCTCTGGGATTGTTTCGAGATCCCGGGTAAGGGGGTTTATGGCTTTTTCCTGCTCAGCCGAAATGATGATAAACGCAGAACTGCCGCGAAACTGCTCGCGCTACGTGACCTGCGCGACCGCAGCAATTCAAAAGGTGCTTTCATTCCGCTTTATTCGGGCTTTGGCGGTGCAGTCATGCAGGCGCCACTCAATCAGTCAAGACTGTTTAACAACTGGGCAAAAAACCAGATTCCCCCGGTAGAAAAGGATCTGGCGCGCTGGCTGCAGGATGGCACACCACCGCACACCCGTGTTGGCAGATATGACATATTTTCTTACCTTGGTAAGGGGCACACACACCTGACCACCATTGCTATGCCCTCGACAGTAAGACCGGGGCGTCCTCTGTGGCTTCGTTGGGGCAGTATGCTGGCGACAGCTTTTCTGCTGCTTCTGCTCATTCGCGGCATTCTTCTCGGTCAGTGGCCGGAAATCGGCATCAGGCTTCGCTTCCTCTGCACATATCTGCTGGTAGCATCGTTGCCGGTAAGTTTGCTGGTGATATCGGCATATAGTTACGTTGCCCAGTATCGGCGTGCCACTCATTTTCAGTCGGTAAGCGGGTTGCAGTCTTGCCTCAGGCAGTTCGACGCCCGCAAAGCCCAGGTAAATGACGAGTATCGGGCGGCTTTCGCTGAAATGGCTGAAGACGGTCTGTTGCAGAGACTTCTAGCTGAGAACGGTGCCGGATGTCCGGAAGCCAGCGATCGTATTCGCAGCTTTTTCGAGGGTCGGGCAGAGCCATTGCCGCTACTTAGTTTTGCAATTTTAGATGAAGATGGCAAGGGCAGCAGGTATTATTCAGGACATAGTAAAAGTGAGGCTGACCCCGCCATTGAAGCCTTCAGATATCCTATCGTTCAGTTGCTGCGCCGAAAGATAAAGGTCTACGATCCGGCAAGACAGTTCGCGCCATTGAAGATGTCGGGCATTCAGGAAACTTCCCTGGAAGCTTACAAGTCGATGACGAAAAATGATCTTGTCGAAGAGATGGATAAACGCAGGTCTTTTCCAATTTCCCGCCAGATCGGCTCAAAAATCGCCACTCAGATTCATGAACTGGTCAAAGTTGTTGGTCGCGAGCGTTTTGCCGTCTTTCTGGTATGGGATGACCAGGCACTCGATGACAAAATTTTTCAGCAGTCGGTGAATCATTTCGGTTTGAATGCGCCTGAATACATC
>CAZMWO010000144.1:2227-8290 GCA_964569565.1 uncultured bacterium
AACCGCAGGGGCTCGAACCAATTGGCACTCCCGGCCGTGATGCTGATGCTGAAATAGTCGGGCGCGCCAGGCAACTTGCTGAACAGGCTTATTTCAGAGGAAGTTATGTTGGTAGTCGCGCAGAAAACCTGTCGCTTGTCGCCATCCCTTCAAAAAAATACGCACACACTGTTCTTGTTGGAGTGACACGTCACCATGACCTCGAGCAATCAGTCTCAAGCCGGCTTTTATTCTTTGCCGGTCTAATGCTGGCTGTATCGGTCATCGTATTCTTCTGCGCCTTCATGTCGGCACGTATCATTCTTGACCCGATAACCGGTCTCAAATCGGCCCTGGATCGAGTGGCGGCCGGTAATCTGAATATCGATATAACCAGTCGCAGTCAGGATGAACTTGGCACTCTTTGCCAGGAGTTCTCTACCATGACTCGCGGTCTGCGCGAGCGCGAAAAGATGGCGACATTGCTCTCAGACCAGGCGGTCGAGGCTATTTCACGCGCAGATGAGAGCGGGAAACTGGCCGGTGAAACTTTCAACGGCGTTGCGCTGGTGTCAGACATCCGCAATTTTACAGGACTCTGCGAAGAGCATCCGCCTGACAGGATTACCGAGATGCTCAACGAGCATTTTGCCCAGATGACAGACATAATTTCCGGCCAGGGTGGGCGCATATACAAGTATATCGGTGACGCCATCGAAGCGGTGTTCCCTGAAGATGACACTCTGGAAGAAAACGCTTCCCAACGTGCTTTTCGTGCCGCAAGCCTGATGCTGCTCAGTCTCAAAAGCATCGATGCGCGGCGTAGCGCTCAGCGTCTTTTCAGCTATCGTATTGGCGTAGGGCTCGCCTATGGTCAGATGCATTCTGGGTCGATCGGCAGTCTCGAAACCCGGCTTGATTATGCGATTCTTGGTGAACCGCTGAAAACGGCAGCCAGACTTGAAGCCCTGTCGCCGATCAATCCAGCTTTCCCTCTGATCATCGATGAATCGGTCATGAAGAATCTGCCGGAGTCCGGACAGTCTTTCATTCGCCTCGAGAACAGCAGTCATCAGATTGCCTACAGTCTCGCTGCGACTGGCGAAATGCTGCCGGCAAATACCACCGACGAAGATAAGACTTCATCGGGAAGTGCAGCAACGAACCTGCATGCAGAACTTCCGCTCTCTCAGGTCATTACTGTCGAAGCCGGCGGTGGCAGCGGTCTTTCTGCCGGCTGGGTTTTCGCTCTCGGCGCGTTGATGGTTGCCATTGTGTCGGCCGGGGTTGTGTTTGGCTGGCAGACCGTCGTCGAAGCTACAAGAACTGCCGAAAAAGTCAGAGCAGTTGCCGAAAACCTGCGCCTGATCGAACAACTGAAGTGTGACAGTGCGGTCAGAATCGGGTTTGAAGCAGACTGTTTCAAGATTACCGGCGGTGTCGAAAATGTGCTGCAGAATGCACAAGGCCTCTCTGAAGAAGAAATGGCAGAAGCGGTTAAGGCCGAGATATTGCCGCATGGCGCGACCGAAGGGCGGCCGGGCAGATTCGCGGTCTTCCTCTACGATCGTGATAAGGCGAACAGCCACGAGGCTGCCGTCGAAAAACTTCTCGTAGCTGAAGGCTGGAATCATGAGCAACTACAGGCACTTCAGGCCGAAGTTGAATACCGTCGTCGTCTTGATTTCAAACCTTGGAATTCCCAGGTTCCAAACTCAGCGTCGCCAGTTCTGAAGGAGATTTTCGGCGATCAGATATCGCAGGTCGTACTGCAGCGCGAACTATTCTGTCGGGCGACAGAGATGCCATGTAACGGTAAGCCGCAATATTTTTTCTGGGATTATCTTACTGTTGCAGCAGATGACTTGACTGATAACCCTTCTGCCAGCGAAACCGAGAGGCTTCGTTCTGTCTGTGGCATGATTCTTCTGGCGGTAGAGGTCGAGAGCATAAAGAATTCACCTTCGGTTCTGGTCAGAAGCTATCAGCAGTCTGACAAGGCGATTGCGCTGATTGACGGCAGCGGCACGATGCAGTTCTCGCGAAATTTTCCATTGAATCTGTCTTCTTATCTGATGTCAGGCAAGGATTTGCCGGTTTCAGAACGATATGTCATCAATGAAGACAAACTCAAAGTTGGCAGATCAGAATATCGTCTGCTGGTATGTCATCTGGCTTCGCCGGCTTCGAATGCTGCGAGTGGTATTTTGGCAGCCATTGTCATGTTTCTTGCCGGCGTTCTGCTGTGGTACTGGTTAAAAACGGTGCGCGGTGATACCAGGGCCAGCCGCTCGCTGGCGGCCCGTCTCTGGCTTCTTCTGCTGCTGTCTGCGGTGCTGCCTCTGGTTACAGTATTTTTCGTATTCAATCTATTCCTTAACGAAGATTACAACGTCAGAGTATCGCAGGCCAGGGCTGATCTGAGCCGAACCAACGATCTTTTCGAGCTGCGCGAAAGCTTTGTCGATCCGCTGGCCTGGAAATTCGTGCAGGAGCGCACTTTTTCGCCAGAGCTGATGAGACTTGCCACTGAACTTGCGGTCTCTTCCGGTCCGGCAGGAATCAAACGACTAGATAAGCTGATTGGTTCATGGTATAGCGAGCATGAAAGAAGCGATCCGCTGATCATCAACTATAACCCGCGCGATATCGCGGTAGCCGGCATGAACGGCTGGGAATACGCTACTTCAGGCGAGGAGCAGGAAGAAACCAATACTTTTGGCGTTATGCTCAAGCAGATCGCCAGAAGTATCATGAAACAGCGGATGCAGCATCCCACCAGCAGCGAAGGCATCGATGCCGCCGCCATCGAAGGAGACATGGTCATCGAAACCGGTCTGCAGACAGTCAGATCGTTGTTTGGAGACGATGTTTTCGTCAAGCTGGCGAATGGGGTGGGGTTGCCTGTATTGATGCATGTCGTAGCAGGAACAGCCGGACTGATTATTCACGCTGTGCCTGATATAGAAACACCAACGTATGTTATGATCTGGCTGATAATGTTTGATTATGAAGGCTATCTGGCCAGAATCGCCGGTCGCTATCGCGGAGATTACCTGCTCTGGCCGGTAGAGGCGCATCGTTACGGTAATGTTTACAGAAGAGAATTTTTCAGAGCCAGACATGAAATCGTGAAAATGGCTTCGTGGATTGCTGCCGCCAACCTGCCGATATCAGGACGCATCAATTACCGGGGGAACAGGTATCTGACCGAAGGCCGTCCAGGAGTAGCACAGATCACATCTCTGATGATAGGTATGGCACCGGAAGCCCCGATAGACGAGGCCATCGACCGCAGCAAAACAGCCTTTGCCCTCCTTATGGCCGGCATTCTGCTTTGCATTCTTCTAATAGCCAGGAATGTCGCCGATGATATTATGGTGCCGATCAGAAGCCTGATCTCTGGTATGCAGCAGGTCGTGCGGGAGAGTTACTCGTTTCGCATCGAAAGCGCCAGAACTGACGAGCTCGGCATATTGTGCTCTGCTTTTGACGGCATGATCAGGGGCCTCGAAGAAAAAACGCTTATGGGGCGCATGCTGTCGAAGAGTGCGCAGAAATTTTCTTTGCAGGAATCTGATGTAGAGGGCAGTCGAAAAGACTTTGCGCTTCTCTATATCGGAATTCCATCTTTTGAAGCCTGGATGACAGGAGTTGCCAAAGAATCACTGTTTGCTGATCTCAGAGAACAGGTCGCGCTGGTTGCAAAAATCATCATTGCTGCCGTCGGCGACGTCGACAAGATAATCGGCGAGAAAATTCTGGCAGTATTTCACAGTGAAGTAAGCCCGGCTGAAGCGGTGGGCGCCGCCTGTCGGGCGGCTCTGCAGATTAACGCAGCCGAAGGGCGGGGTGCCCTGCCGTTCCCGACGGCTACTGCTGTTAATTATGGCACTGTTATCGCTGGCTTTCTCGGCGTAGGCGGCAAGCGCGATTTCACTGTCATCGGTGATGCCGTCAATGTAACCGCCCGTATCGAGGCTCAGGCCGAGGTTATGCGCTATCAGCGCTGTCTGGCCTCGGAACTGGTTCTCGATCTGCTGCCGCCTGATGTTCTGGCACGCGAATACTGCGAAGTCGAACTCAAAGGCAAGGCAAAACCAATGAAGCTCTACCAGCTCACCACCACCAGCACCAGTATCCTCGGCTATTGATCGGGCTTATATTGTTCGTCCTGCGCGGAGCGTAGTGCAGTCGCAGGATCCAGAAAAGTTCCAACCAGTGGATTCTGCGACTGCGCCTGACCCTGCTTCGCTGAAGCTTCGCAGGGCTAAGAGCGGCTTGCGCAGAATGACGCCTGTTTTGGGCCGAGAATTGCTGTGGCCGGATTTTAATTGTTGCGTTAATTCTAAATTTGCCGTATAATCTTTTCCAGCATCAACAAGTTCTGCGATTTTGTAGATTTATTGTTGATTGCCTGGGCGGTTTTTCACCGGCGAAAAAACCAGACCCCTTCGCTCGCCGGCATAATCGGTTTGAGCATCGACTTCCACCGAAACAGAACGGATATTTTAATGACCACGTCAACGCATTTTAGACATTCTACCCATCACGCACCACGCACACCGCTGAAAGCTCGTGAACACACGCACACAGCCACTCCGGCTCATGCAACAACCACAAATACTGCCGAAAAAACCAGAGCCGAAGCGCCCGGCGCGATCGCCCCGGTTTTTACAGTACTGCACAACGATCTGCAGAATGCAATCAGGCGTGTCGGTTTCACCACTCCGACTCCGATTCAGCAGAGCTCTATTCCTCTGGTTATCAATGGCCGCGACATTCTCGCCAGTTCGATGACCGGAAGCGGCAAAACCGCAGCTTTTCTGCTGCCGATCATGCACCGCATCATCGCCAGCCGCGAAAACGAAAAGAAAACCACCGGCCGCATCACCCCGAAAGTTCGGGCGCTGGTTCTCACCCCGACCCGCGAACTGGCCGCTCAGATCTGCCAGCATTTCAACGATCTCGCACAGTGCAGTGACCTGAGCTGCGCCGCCATCTTCGGTGGAGTCAGCATGCTGCCGCAGGAGCGCGCCTTCAGACATCCTGTTGACATCATGGTAGCTACGCCAGGTCGCCTGCTCGACCATTTTACAAGAGAATACGGTAAAATGCCGCACCTCGAATATCTCGTGCTCGACGAAGCCGACCGCATGCTCGATATGGGCTTTCTGCCCGACATCAGACGCGTTCTCAAGGCTCTGCCGGCGCGCCAGCGCCAGACCCTGCTGTTCTCAGCAACTTTGCCGGCGCCAATCGTCGTTCTGGCCAAAGATATGCTCAACAACCCGGCATCGGTTGATATCGAACGCCCGCAGATCACCGCTACCGGCATCGAACACAAGGCGTTCAAAGTTGCCGACAACCTCAAACAGGAACTGCTGATCAATATCATCGACCAGCACCAGATTCGCAGCGCCATCATCTTCACCCGCACCAAGCACCGCGCCAAACGTCTGGCCCAGTTCCTCGACCGCAAGAATGTCGCGACCGATTGCATTCATGGCAATCGTAGCCAGCTGCAGCGCACCAAGGCGCTCGAAGATTTCCGTAACGGAAAAGTAAGAGTTCTTGTTGCCACTGACATCGCTTCTCGCGGCATCGATGTCGAAGCGGTATCGCACGTCATCAATTTCGATGTTCCGCACATCGTCGAAGATTACGTTCATCGTGCCGGCCGCACTGCCCGCGCCAACATGACCGGATATTCATATACGCTGGTTTCTGCCGATGAAATGTATGATTTCAGCCAGATCGAGCGCACTATCAAAACACGCATCGAACAGGTAAGACTCGAAAACTTCGATTACAACTCGAAACCGGCCGAAGCTCTCGAAATTCCGATTGCTCAGCGTATCGCCGAAATTCGTGCCTACAAAGCCGCCTGCCGCGCCCGCGCCGCTGCCAAAACACAGCGCAAAGAACAGCAGCCAGCTCAGGCTGCAGCTCCCAGACAGAGCCGCACCTACCGCAGATACTGATCTGATCTGACAAAACCGGGCTGTTGCGCAAAACGTGCAACAGCCCGGTTTTTTGCCGGCATTATATTGTTATTTGTTGCTGAAAGCTTTGAGGCAGTTT
>CAZMWO010000145.1:0-3057 GCA_964569565.1 uncultured bacterium
AACGCTGGAATTACAAGACCCTCGATCTTCGGCACATGAAAGGCGACGATTATCTCGAAAGACTCGGCGGACTGCTCGATGAAGCCGGTCGCAACGGCTGGGATCTCGTCTATATAGGCGAAGACTACATGATCATGAAACAGCTTTATTTTGCCAAAGAGTGACCGCCCTGATTGTTGACCACCAGCCGACTGACACTTGATGATCCGCTGACCAGAGTCAGGGGAATCGGGCCCAAAAAGGCCGAAGCGCTTCGCCGTTGCGGAGTTGAGCAGGTTATCGATCTGCTGCGCATTTACCCTGCGAGATACCAGGACCGCCGCACGGCGCTGGCGGTTGCGCAATTGACAGAAGGCGGTGAATCGCTTGTCTGCCTGCGCCTCGATTCACTCAAATCTTATCATGCCCGCCGCGGCCTGACTGTTATCAATGCAGAATTTTCAGATGCTACCGGCAAAATCGGCACCAGATGGTTCAATCGGGTCTACCTGACCCGTCAGCTGATCACCGGCAGAAATTACTGGCTGTTCGGGCAGGTGGTAAGGGTTAAGAACCAGCTTACCCTGTCGAACCCGGAGATTGAACCTGTCGACGAAAGCAGCAGCGAACCGGGCGGTAACAACAGGCTTACCCCGGTTTATTCGTCGAATGCACGACTTTCAGAAGCCGGCATATCGCCGCTTTCACTGCGCAAACTCATTGCCGGCATACTCAGCCGCATTGACTGGGATGCCTCACTGCCCGCCAGCATCAGAAAATCATCGTTCAATGCCATCTGCGAAGCACTCGAACAGGCACACTGCCCGCTGTCGCATGAAAGCGCCACGAAAGCCCGGCACACACTGGCATTCTTCGATCAGGTACTCTTTCAGATGGGCGTGCTCAAACGAAGAGAGGCCTTAACCGGCATTCTCAGCCTTCCAGACGCGAACCAGGCCGAAGCGGCCGATTCCGAATATCCCCTGCCCTTTTCGCTGACTCAGGCGCAAAAACAGTGTCTGGGCGAAATCATCTACGACATGCAGGCGCACACCAGGGGCAGACCTCCGATGAACCGGCTGGTTCAGGGCGATGTCGGTTCCGGCAAAACGCTGGTAGCATTTCTGTCTATGCTGCATTACTGCGGCAAGATCGATCAGACCGGACAATGCGCCTTTATGGCGCCGACCGAAATTCTTGCCCGGCAGCACCTTTTCAGTTTTAACCGGTTTTTTCCACAGTTCGCCGGCCGCGCCTGTATTGTGACCGGCAGCCAGAAAAGCGCTGAGCGCAAAAAGCTTAACCAGGCTATAGGCAAAGGCGAAGTCAGTTTCATTTTCGGCACCCATGCGCTTTTTCAGGAGCACATCGAGTTTGCCCGCCTCGGGCTCTGTGTAATCGATGAACAGCAGCGTTTCGGAGTAAATCACCGGCGCCAGTTCGTGCGCAAAGGCAGCAACCCCCATCAACTGCTGCTGTCAGCCACGCCGATTCCGCGCACGCTTTCTCTGACCATTTTTGGAGATATGGATACCAGCACGATAGCCGAACTGCCGCCCGGGCGCCAGCCGGTAAAAACCCGGCTCGCCACCAGCTTTTCCCAGACTCTGCCAGCGATAGAAGAGGCGCTGCAGAACGGTCAGCAGGTCTATCTGGTATGTCCGCTCATCGAACTCTCTGATAAGAAAGACTGGACATCGGTCGAGGAAGCGGCTGATCGCATGAGCGACCTGCTGCCTGATGCCAGAATCGCCTGTCTTACCGGTCAGCAGAGCTGGGATGAAAAAGAGCAGATCATGCATGATTTCAAACAGGGCAATATCGACATGGTTATTGCGACAACCGTAGTCGAAGTCGGCGTCGATAACCCGAATGCGACTCTGATGATCATAGAAAACGCCGACTGCTTCGGGCTTTCGCAGCTGCATCAGCTGCGCGGGCGTGTCGGCCGCGGCATGCACGCCTCGCTGTGCATCCTGGTCTCGCACATTGCCGAAGAGTCCGAGCGCCTCAAAATTCTTGCTTCGACGAATGACGGTTTTGAGCTTTCGCTCGAGGATCTCCGCCTGCGCGGGCCGGGGGATCTGGTCGGCACAAGACAGAGCGGGCTCTCGCACCCATGTTTTTCGCACCGGATCGGGCAGAAGCTCATAGAAAACGCCCGACGGCGCGCTTTTGAAATTTTGACCGGAGCGGCCGGCGAGGTTAAAGACTGGTTCATGGCCCAGATGCAGAAGTCATTTGGTGACAGTTACACAACATTCATGGAAGGCGGCTGAAATGCGAATAATCACCGGCAGCGCCAAGGGGCGCCGCCTCAAAATGCCGGGCGGTGGCAAAACCCGACCGGCAATGGACAAAGTCAAGGGCTCAACCTTTAACATGATCGCCGAATTTGTGCCTGAAGCACGAATTCTCGACCTGTTTGCCGGATCTGGCAACCTTGGTATCGAAGCGCTCAGCCGCGGGGCCAGCTATGCCGCGTTTGTCGATGCCTCACGTGAGTGTACCGGCACCATCAGAGAAAATCTCGAGCTTACCAGGCTCAGCAACCTGGGCGAAGTTTTTACGGCCGACTGCCTCAAGTTTCTGCAACAGCATAAGCTCGGGCACTTCGACGTTGTCTTCATCGATCCGCCATATCTCAAGGGACTGCTCGAACCTATTCTCAAATACATACCTGAATGCCCGATGTTCAGCCCGGACACCCTTTTTATCATCGAGCGCCAGAAAAAAGATGCGCTCGGTCTCGAAACCATGCCGCAATACCGTCTGCTCGACGAAAGGGTCTTCGGCGACACGGTGATTTCTTTTTTCAGACTGCGCGGGCCGGCGAGCCAATAAAAAAAACCACCCTTTCGGGTGGTTTTTTTTATTGATCGTTAAATCAGGGGGTTACTTGGCGCCGGAAGCTTTGAGATTATTGTAATCGTTGTAGGCTTCGCGATATTCGGCGAGAGCGCGCTGAACATCAGCCGGAGAAGCACCACCACTGTTGGTAACGAGAGTGGTATATTTCTGGTAGGCGGCAATGTATCTGTCGTGAGCAGCCTTCAGGCCATCGCTGGCTGTGGGCAC
>CAZMWO010000145.1:3102-8268 GCA_964569565.1 uncultured bacterium
GTGGTCGGAGCCTGAGCAGGTATGCTGACGCTTGGCGGATCATCAGAAATTGCAACTGCATCGCCACCGATTGAAATGACAGGGTCATTACCGACACTTACCGGACCGACAGCATCGCCACCGGGCACGACACCGGAAATCTGGTAGTCACCAGGAGTGACATAGATCTCATCACTGCCGGGAAGCACTTCTGAATCGGGGCCGGAAGCGGTGTTGCCACCCTTTTTGGCTTTATAGCGCTTGTAGAGGAAGTAACCGGCTACAGCTGCGCCAACGATAATCAGAGCTGGTATAAACAGCGGGCTGGCAAAGATACCGGCAATGAAACCACCTATTGCACCTATAGCAGAAGCTATGGCACCACCAAAAGCGGCTATTGCACCAACAATACCACCGGCAGTAGCAGCTGCGCCACCAACGACTGCGGCACCGATGCCACCGGCACCAGCAACGGCTGCGCCGATTGCGGGAGCGGCCAGAGTAATTCCAACACCGGCTGCCACGCCAACGCCAGCACCGATAAGCACGCTCTTCTTATCGAGCGCATGAACCGGAGACGGGTTGAAAATCGTGAAGTCAACCAGCATGAGAAGCGATAGAACAATGCAGAGCGTCACTTTCAGTTCGTAACGGCGAATCATATCGAACCCCCTGTTATCATCAGAGATAATGTACCTTGAAGATTTAATTTAAGTTTAATGACGGCCGGGCAAAGCGTCAAGACAATCACAGTTTTTTTTTTGCAAATCACAATATTTTTTTGACAGAACCCGGTCTTTCAACCGGGCATATTCTCCAGCAGTGCCGAAAGAACGGTGTTTCGCATTTTGGGCCGGTTGTTTTTAACCGCCATTGCGATCGCCCGACGGGCTCCGATAAAAACCATGGTCTTGCGCGCCCGGGTGAGACCTGTATAAAACAGGTTCCGCTGCAGCATCATGAAATGCTGAGTCGAGGCGATCATGACGACAGCCGGGTATTCACTGCCCTGCGACTTGTGTACCGTTACCGCATAGGCATGGGCAAGATCGAGAAAATCAGAGGTCTGAAATGTCACTGGTCCCTGTGGAAACTCGATCAGCGCTTCCTGGTCTTCCGGTTGAATCTCTTTTATCAGGCCAATATCACCGTTGAAAACTTCAAGATCGTAGTTGTTACGAAGCTGAATTACCTTGTCGCCCACCCGGAACACCCGGTTGAGATGTTCCATCTCGTTCTTCGCAGGGTCCGGCGGGTTCAGTGCTTCCTGCAGAACTGTATTGAGGTTGGCCGCGCCAAGCTTGCCACGATTCATCGGAGTCAGCACCTGTATGTCGTTGACCGGATCATAACCAAATTTGCCCGGCAGGCTTTTTTGAACCACATTTTTGAGAAGCCCGACAAGCTTTTCAGGTTCGTCGGCCGCCACATAATAGCAGTCGGACTGACTTTGCCCATCGGGAACCGTCAACACCGGCATCTGCCCGTGATTGATCAGATGAGCATTCTTAATGATATTTGAGGTTTCGGCCTGCCGGAAAATCACGTTGAGCTTTACTACCGGCACTTTTTCAGACCTGATAAGCTCATTGAGCACCAGGCCGGCACCCACCGACGGCAACTGATCGGCATCGCCCACCAGAATCAGCGAAGCATGAGCGGGAACAGCCTGCAGCAGGCTGTAAAACAGCTGCATATCGATCATCGAAGCCTCATCGACAACCAGGGTGTCGCATTCCAGCGGCTGTTGCTGGTTGCGTTTGAAACCCTTCTCCTGCGGCGAGAACTCGAGCAGGCGGTGAATGGTGCGGGCGCCGAAGCCAGACACCTCTGAGAGTCTCTTGGCAGCACGCCCGGTCGGGCTCGCCAGCGACACCCGCCGGCCCAAAGCACGATGCGCACTGACAACCGCCTTCAGCGTCGTAGTTTTACCTGTGCCCGGACCGCCGGTTATAATCATAAAGCCATGGCTGAGAGAGTTTTCAACCGCAAGCTGCTGTATTTCGCTGAGCTGCAGACCATGCTCGGCAAAAGCCCGGTCAAGCGCGCCGATTATTTTTTCTCTGGGTACAGTACGGGTGCTCTTCAGCAGAGACATGACCAGGGCGGCACTGCCCTCCTCGGCACGAAATCCGGCCGGCAGATAATAAAGGTTCTGCTGCCTGAATTCACGCTTTACCAGTTTCTTTTCGGCAACCAGAGCAGCGACAGCCTGCTCGACATCAGTGATCTCACTTATGCCGAGAGCCTCCAGCGAGACCTTGACCAGCTCTTCTTCACGCAGGAAAAGGTGCCCGTCGCCCGCGGCATTGCTCAATACATAGAGAATACCTGACTTGAGACGCCGCGGGTCGTTGCCGGTTATGCCAAACTCGGCTGCGATGGCATCGGCCTTTTTGAAGCCCATGCCTGAAACCTCATGCGCCAGAATATAGGGATTTTCTGAGATCTTTCTGACAGCTTCACGGTCATATTTCTTGTAGATTTTTACAGCGTAGGCCGGCGAAATGCCGTGCCCCTGCAGGAATATCATTATATCTTGAATCGAACGCTGCAGAAACCAGCCGCTGCTGATTTTGTCAGCCTTTGAAGGCCCGATTCCCGGACACTCAGCCAGTTTTTCAGGCTCTTTTTCGATCACCTCGAGCGTCTCGAGCCCGAATGTTTCGACGAGGCGCCGCGCTGTCGCCGGCCCGATTCCCTTGATCAGGCCTGAGCCGAGATACTTCTCGATGCCCTTAAGGGTGGCAGGCTTGAGCAGAGTGAACTTCATCGCCTGAAACTGCATGCCGAAATTCGGGTGGCAGGCCCAGGTGCCATACACCCGCACTTCTTCGCCCGGCTGTATATAGCCGAAATTGCCGACCACCGTCACCCCCTGCGGATACTGGCGCGACGACGCGCGCACCACATAATAGCCGCTTTGCTCATTGCAGAAGGTGATGCGATCTATGGTAACCGTGATACATTCGTTTTCCACAAGCTATTTATAACACGGTTTCGGCAAACAATAAATAGCGGCAAGCCTCTCATTTGACAAGTCGCCCGCGTAATGCTAACTTTCGACGCATGCACAACTTCCTTAAGACTGTTCTGCTGGTCGCGACAATCTTTGGCCTGACCCTGCTGCTGCACACCGCACCGCCGCCGCAGGAAGTCGACAAGACCAGTTTTGTGGCGGTTTCGGCCGACAGCGCCATGATTGCCGGCAACCGGCAGGATTTCGCCATTTATCTTCTCAATCCGCAGGGCAGCGTGCCTTCACCGGCAAATACCGGCAACCTCATGGCAAGTCTGGTTTTTCCGGCAAAAGAACCGCTGACTGTAAAAGCCGAAGTGAAATATATCTCTGATGGTGCTTATTCTGCCAGTTTTAACCTTCCCGACACGGCCCTGCCGCCGCAGGCCACTCTCGAAATCAGACAGAAGGAAACCGGCCGGCCGATTTTTCGAGGCCAGGCGCAGACCGGCAGAGACATCACCCTTCTGGTCATGCCGCCGCCAGAAGTCATCTACGCCGGCACCTGGCTGAACATAAAAATTGCAACCCTGTGTCGCAAATCAGGCAAAGGCATATTCAGAACACCGGTAAGAGCGAAGCTGTCGACCCCTGGCAACCAGCAGACAGTTAACCGGGTAATTCACAGCGACATTGACGGCATGGCGGTTTTTACCACCCACATCAACAACAATGCGGCAGGTGGCCTTTACAAATGTGAGTTCTCGCATGGACGTGAGAATGTCGTTCTGCATCTCAACGTCAAAAGCATGGGTGAAAAGCGGCGCAAGCGCGCAATGACGATACAAAACCGTGAAATCAACCCGCTCGCCGGACTTCTCGAATCAGACATGAAAGTCGCCGAACCGCAAAACTATTATTTCGCCACCTCTCTCCGACAACTCGACAAGAGCTCCGTGATCGATGAAATCAATCTTGAAAAAAACAAGGTATTCCTCAGCTACCAGTGCCCGGGCTCTACCTGGCGCCAGATAGAGGTCTGGCAGAACGGCCGGTTACACTACACCTCAGATCTCCAGATCGAATCAGGGCGTGTCTCATTGAGTTTCCAATCGCCACTGCTGCCAGATACGCCGCTCAAGCTCAAATTATGGTATCTCGACAATGATGGTATCAAAATTTTCGAACAGAATTTATACCTCACCGGCGAAACGCAGACGCCGATCAACCTGTTTTTTAAAGGGGCTGAACGCGTTTTCGGCGATGGCGGCAGCGCACTGCTGGCGGAAAGAGCGCTGACCGGCACCGGTTTTTTCGCCGACAACCAGGCCGGAAAAGTTCACATCAACTCTGTCAGCCATGATTTTAACCAGATAATTGAACCGGTTATACCTCCGGCTGCCGATTTCAATATCATTCGCGAAACGCCGGCACGTCTGCTCAGCTCAGACATCCAACACAGGCCGGGCAAGCGCTTTTTTCTGGTAACTGATGAATTACAGCTCAGCCGTTACAAATTTTCCAGCCTGCGCATCTGGCATCAGCCAAGAAGACTGCTCGGAAGCCTTATCGGTTCGCTCATGCTCGAACGTGCCAACATCTCATATCTGATCGGGGAAGCCGAAATACGTTCGCTGCGACTGCAATATCTGAGCGGTGCCGAGCGACCGGCCGAACTCGAAAAGCTCGAGGGACTGCTGGCCCCCTTGAGCGAATTCTACGAATTCTGTCAGAGCAGCCCCGAGCTGAAAGACAGCTGGGAAAGCGGAATTCTGCGCGCAATAAAAAGGGTTTCAGAATACATAGCGATCCCGGAAAAGCTGGCGGCTGCTCTGAAGAAGACACCGGCAGACACAGGCAGAATCGGGCCTTTCTCACCGGTGTTACCGGCCGAGGTCACGCTCGATGCGCTTATGCCGGCCATCAAGCCAGGCGGCAAGGTGCTGCTGACCAGCAGCGAGCGTCAGATGCCGATAAATCTCAGCGGCGACGTAAGCATTTTCAGCAGCAGAAGTTTTTCGGGCAAAGAAGAACGTTTCGAAAAACTTGTCAACACCAGGTCGCTGCCGGTAGTTGTCGAACTTGATTTTTCCAGCCCGGCAGGCAACTGAAACGACAATACGTAAAGATTCAGTTACGGGTGGAATCATTATTGTGAGTGCGCAGACAGGGATCTCATAAGCGAAAACTTCGAGCCAGGCAATATTGACGCAAAGCCATAGCTATTT
>CAZMWO010000146.1:0-282 GCA_964569565.1 uncultured bacterium
TCATATTTCGGGCGAAGAGGCCAAGCAGGGGTTTGCCTGCGAAGAGATACTCGATGTAATCAGTGAATACCGGGATAATAAGAACCTCGATATCCGCGGTCTGATGGGTATGGCGCCATTTGTTGCCGATGAAAGCGTGGTCAGAGGCTGTTTCAGACGGCTGCGTGAGCTTTTTGAGCGTAGCAGAGAATTGCAGGGAACAGCTTATCGGGCCGAGCACCTGTCGATGGGCATGTCTGGCGATTTTGAAACTGCCATCGCCGAGGGCGCAACCATAGTTCG
>CAZMWO010000146.1:292-8258 GCA_964569565.1 uncultured bacterium
CATTGGTACCGCCCTGTTTTCTGAAACCGGAGACTGATCATGCTTGTCGTTGTGATAGAAGTGTTGCGTGCCGTGCAGCTAATTGTATTGATCAGGGTGCTGCTGACCTGGATCATGCCGGGCAATCCGCCGCGAGCTATTCTGCCGGTCACCAGCCGCATAGACATGGTGTTGAAGCGTTTTCAGGTGCTGATTCCGGCCGGTCCGGGCTATATTGATCTCGGCCCAATGCTTTTTCTGCTGCTGATCGAAGTCATCAACCGCATTCTGATAACGGTAGCCCTTTCAGGTGGCCGTCTGCCAATCTGAATCAAGCCTGATTCACTGAGTCTGTGTTGTAATTTCTGTAGGCAGGCAGGCCTTTTCCAGTTCAGCAAACTCAACGGCAAATGCTTCGGTGGCGGCGTGGTTCACATCGTAACCCATACCGAGATATTCGAGGAAGCCGGCAACATTCGACCAGGTGCGTTCTTCGACTATGCGCGCCGTCACCGCCAGTGCGGTCTGATAAAGCACCGCCGCTGCGGCGCGATCCGGGTTCTGTCTGAATTTGCGGTCGATTTCGCCAAATGACGAAAAGTCTCCGGGCGCCAGGCTCAAAAATTGATCGAGGTGCTCGTGATTGTTTTCGAATATCTGCGCCAGCCCTTCATTTAACCAGACCGGGCAGTTGCCGGCAGTGATCAGGTAGACGATGTGATGGGTATACTCGTGCATTATGGCGCCCTTTATCGCTGCCGGTCTGGTGTCGCGCGCCGGCACCGGCAGACGGATCTTGCCGTCATAAAGTCCGCCGGCCCATTCCGGCAGGTCGTGAACCTTGCGGAAAGCATCGGTCTGAAGGATTATGACCTGCGAACGCTGATTAGGATAAAAATCAAGTTGTTGGCCAACCTGATCATAGGCTTCTTCGAGCAGATCGAGAATTTCATTGGCCCAGGCCTGGCTGAAACTGTCGGGGCAGGTAAGGCTGAAATGCAGGCCGGTATGGGTAGAGTTGCCGGCTTCCAGGCTCGACTCTCTTGCGAGTCGCTCGAGCATGGCGATTATCTCGTTGTTGCCGGGGTTCAGCTCAAGACTGCGTTTTAAATGATAGGTGCTCTCATCGAGCTGTCCGCTGCGATAGAGCATACGACCAAGAGTTGCGTGCAGTTCCGCGTTGTCGCCGACACGGCTGACCAGATCCTGCAGCGCCAGCACAGCGGCGCCGTTGTTTTCGGTCTTCTGCAGGGCGGCAGCTACTTTAAGCCCGGTTTCGACATCGTTCGGCCGCAAAATCGTAATTTCACGCGCCTCCTGCTCGACCGCAGCCGCATTTTTCAGGTTCACCAGAACCGAGAGAAGATTGAGCCGTATGGAAATATCTTCGGGTTTCTGCGCCTTTGCCGCCGTAAACTGCCTGATTGCCTCATCGAATTTCTTCTGCTGGGCCAGGATTACGCCCAGGTTATTGTGAGCACAGGCGAGGTTTGCCAGGGCAGTATCGTTATAAGGGTTCAAGCGGCAGGCTTTTTCGAAATCATGAATTGCTTCGGTCAGCCTGCCCTGCGAAACTTTGAGCATTCCCTGGCGGTTACAGGCCCAGGAATCTTCCTCGTAACTGGCATGGCAGCATGTCTCCAGCATTAAAAGACCTGCCAGCAGCAGTATTCGACCATTTAATAATCGGGTCATACCTTGATATCGATTTTGAGACCCCTGGTTCCGTCTGGAATCTGCGGGTGCTTAACCTCTTCCTCTTCAGTTTTTTCGTCTTTTGCTTTTGCCGCCTGCTGCGGGTTGTTCTGGTTCTTCTTCTCTGACTCTTCGTCCTCTTTGCGAATCACTTTGCCTTCGGTCGTTTCGGTTTTCTGTACCGTCTCAGTCTTCTGCGTATGCGCGTTTTTATTTTGCGCCAGTTGCTCAGCCAGACCACCTTCCTGCGCCTTCTGATTCTCGCGCAGACGGCTGGCTTCGTCATTTCCCATGATATTGGTTTTAATATCAATCGGACGCACTGACATACAGAAGATCCTCCTCTATATAATATCGGCATTTTCTGTTCTAAATCAAGTGGCGTCGTAACCGGTCCGTCTGGCGATCAGGCGGCTCTTCATACAGCGGAAAGCCCATGCCGTGAGCGCATAAAAAACCGGCAGGCAGTATTTCTGCCCGCCGGATCTGTTTATCTCGATCAGGCGCCTTTTACGAAGGCTTCACCTTTGCTGCAAAGCCTGTCGAGGGTGGCTTCGTCGTTAGCTTCGGCATAGAAGCGCACTACCGGTTCGGTACCTGAAAATCTGACCAGTACCCAGGCGCCGTTTTCCAGAATGCACTTGGTTCCATCAATTCTGACTACCTGCTTAACCTTGTAACCGGCGACTTCTTTGGGGTCGTTTTTCATGTTGGCGACGGCCTTTGCCTTTTCGGCCTCGGTCAGCCGGAAATTGACGCGGCGGGTGAGGTAGGTGCCGACCCTGGCATAGAGGTCGTCGAGAATCTCTGCGATTGGCTTCTTCTTCATGGCAACCATTTCGGCGACGAGCAGGCAGGCGATGATGCCGTCTTTTTCGGGAACATGCCCGCGGATACTCATTCCGGCCGATTCTTCGCCGCCCATGATAATCTTGTCGTGCGCGATCAGGTCGCCGAGAAACTTGAAGCCTACTGCCGTTTCGATGAGTTCGATTTTGTGATGCTTCGCTACGGCATCGACGAGATGCGAAGTGGCAACCGATCTGGCGGCCGCGCCCGGCCAGTCACGTGTTGTTTTGAGATGATCGAGAAGCATGCCGAGAATCTGGTTCGGCTCGTAGAATCTGCCATTCGGGCCGAGCACTCCGAAACGGTCGGCATCACCATCGGTCGCCAGCCCGAGGTCATAATGTCCCTGCTTCATGCGTGCGATCATGTCGGGAATATGGGCTTCAGAAGGCTCTGGCGGCTGATTGCCGAAGTACGGGTCGAGATTGTCGTTCATGACGGTAACTTCGCAGCCTGCTTCTTTGAGGATCTGGTCGAGATATCCACGGGCGGTGCCATACAGCGGGTTGACCAGTATCTTGAGATTGGCAGCCTTAATCGCAGCCAGATTGATTTTGCGGCGAAGTTCGTCAAGATAGGTGTCCATCGGGTTGATTTTTTCGATCAGGCCTTTGGCCATGGCTTCAGCAAGAGGAAGCAGCTTTACGCTGTTATTTTTCATTATTTCATTGGCGCGTTTTTCGATGTCACTGGTGGTTTCTGGCAGAGCCGGGCCGCCCCAGGCCGGCGAAAACTTGAGCCCCTGATATTCAGGCGGATTATGGCTGGCAGTGAAATTTATGCCGCCAGACAACTTGCGTCTGAGAATTTCGAAGCTGATAACAGGCGTTGGCGTATCGCGGGTACAGAGAAAAGCCTTTATGTTATTGCCGGCAAATACTTCGGCCGCTACTTCCATGAAGCGCGAAGACATAAAACGGGCATCTGACCCTATTATCACGCCCTGCGTCTGGCCGATGCCCTTGAGGTGGTCGGCAATCGCCTGGCTGCAGATGCGCACGTTCGCGAAAGTGAATTCGTCTGCAATAATTGCACGCCAGCCAGATGTCCCAAACTTGATTTCCATGATTCCCTCCGAGGTGGTAGATGTGTCGTATCTGCCAAGTTTAACCCCCAATGTCACCATCAGGCAACAAAATTATTGCCGGCAGAGCGGACATCAGGAGGGAATTTCGATCAATCGTCAGACGATGAGAAGGCGGCTGCCAGAATTTTAACCGTTTCTTCGGCCATCTCGGCGGTAAAAATCAACGGCGGGGTAAGTCTGATAATGCCGGGTCTGACATTGCCGGTACCGGTTATCAGACCTGCCCGGCTGGCGCGGTGGTGGGTTGCGACAGCAGATTCCTGATTGATAAGTTCGACTTCTATCATCAGCCCGAGGCCCCTGATATGGCGGAGAAGAGGATGTGTACCGAGCCCGGTCTGAAGCTTTTCTTTAAAAAATTCGCCTAGCTGCTCTGAGCGCCGCAGCAGGTTCTGCCCGGCTATCAGCTTGAGAGTTGCGCTGGCGGCAGAACAGGCTGAACATGCGGTTTTAGCGACCGGTTCGACAAGATCGGCAAAGTGGTCGGCAAAAATCGCCACGCCGATCGGGTAGCCATTGGCGATGCTCGGGCCTGCGCAGACAATGTCGGGATGTATATTGAGCAGCTGGAATCCAAACAGCCGACTGCCGGTGCGACCAATCCCGCACTGGGTCTCGTTAGAAATCAGATCGATACCGGAAGCCAGACAGAACTCGTTGAGGCGGCCGAAAAAATTGCGGCAGGGCTCTATCGAGCCGCCCACGCCGATCGACGGCTCGATGATAATAGCGGCGGTCTGGTCGGCCAGCTCAGCAAAGAAGTTTTCCAGAGAGCACAGGCAGGCTCCTCTGCACGACTTTCCAAGTTGCGAGAGCATTTTGTCGCCGGTTACCGGAGGATGGTTGAGATTGTGGCTGACCAGCTCAAAGTGCGTATCTATCGAGAACAATGGCGAAAAATGGTCTTCATCGGACGAAGACATGACGAGAAACGAGTTCTGTACAATGTCTTCGGAGATGGCTATAACATGCGGGCGGTTACGTCGTCGTCGCGAAATCCGGCAGGCCTGCTGCAGGGCGGCAACACCAGACTGGAATAACTGAAAGCCAGTGAAGTAGCCGGGCAGCAGTCGGCTCAGGTCGTCGAAAAGTTGCTGGGGTGACATTTCATCGGGCTGATTGTACGCTTCAAGTATGGTCGGCTGGGCATGGCCGACCAGCACGTTGCCGTTGGCGGCAAAGGTGTCGATATAAGCTTTGCCGTTGCTGTCGTAAAGATGGCAGGCATCGGCGCGCACAAAGGTCAGGTTGCGCGAACAGGGCAATACTGACATAGGTCGCATCAGAAAGTCACGCATGTTTGTTCTCCGTGCACTCTATCAGTGCTTATCCATAAGCCAGATTCTGTTTTCGTCAGCAGCAGGCTGTGCAGTTCGCAGGCATCGACACTATAAACATACTTCCAACTGTGCGTCATGGCAAATAATTTCGTATCAGATATATCAGCCTGGTTTACATAATATTGCAATCCGGTAGTTCGAAATTATCAGGAAAAATTGAAAAAATATACCGTCTCAGAACTGTTTCATGAGAAACATTCTGCCGGTTCAGCGTAAATTGACAAAAAAGAAACCGGGAAAAGAAGTTTTTCTCTCTTCCCGGTGCTGGTTGCGAATCAGGCGAGTTTGTGCGCCTTGAATATCTCCTGGAGAGCCATGTTGGCGGCCTGGCGGACTTCTTTGCTCTGGTCGCGCGTCGTCTGCTTGAGGGCAACGAGGCAGCGAATGTCGCGCAGGGATCCGAGCGCTTCAGCGGCGGTTTTGCGCACAGCACTGCTGCGGTCGGCGAGCATGCGCATGAGCGCTTCAACAACGCTGCTGTTGCCGATGCGGCCAAGTATTCGGGCGATATTTTCGCGCAGGAAGTTATTGCGATCCTGGGCGATGCGCACGAGGCGGTTGATCAGATTGTTTTCACCGATTCTGATCAGAATGTCGCAGGCATGGCGCCTTATGCGTTCTTCAGCGTGTTTAAGAGCTTCGATCAGTACATCGTAAGAGTTTTCGCCGAAGCTGACAATTGCTTCACTGCAGGCGAGCGGTACAATTGGCGACGGGTCGTCGAGACGGGCGAGCATGGGCATGATCGCCATCGGGTCGCCGATCCTGGCGAGTGCTTCGGCAGCGGCTTCGCGCACTTTCTCAGCGGGGTCTTCCAGTGATTTGACGAGATGGGGCAGGGCTACGCGGTCGCGCCGCTCGCCGAGAACGAGCACGGCCATGCTGCGAACAGACTCGGCCTTGTCGGCGAGGGTGGCGATAATGATATCCGGTACTCTGGCGTCTGCCATCTGGGCAAGAGACTTAACCGCCAGGCGGCGCACGAGTTCAGAACCGTCTTTGGTCGTTTTCTGCAGAAACTCGACAGCAGCTGTATCCTTGAGTTCGCCAAGAACTTCGGCGGCTTTGGCACGCACAGTTTCGACCGAGTCGCGCAGGGCTTCAATCGCGGGTTGTACTGCAGCAGTTGTGCCGATTTTGCCGATTGCCTCGATGGCAGCGCTTCTGACCTTTTCAGCTTTGTCTTTGACCAGATTCGAGAGCGTTCTGATTGCGCGCGGGTCACGGGTGTCGCCGAGGACGGTGGCTATTGCAATGCGCACCGGTTCAGCCGGGTGCGACGCGCCGAGAATAAGCTTTTCGACCAGTTTGCGGCTCTGGTTTGAAATGAGTTGTTTGGAAAGCAGGTCGAGCGGAATCTGATATTCAGGCTTTTTGAGAATGTCGATGAGAGCATCGAGAGCGCCTTCAGTTTTGATGCCGCCGAGCGCTTCAACGCACCACTGGCGCTGGGCCTGATCGCTTTCGATGAAATAGTTCATTATTACGGGAATAGCCTTGTCGTTGCCGACTTTGGCAAACAGATGCGCGACATTTAGCCTGATCAGGTGCAGAATTTCACTGCTGCATTCGAGAATGCGGCGGTCAGGTATACCGGCAAGCTTTTTGATGTCTTTTTCGGTGAGGGTTTCTTTGGCGATTTTTATGAGAAGGGCGAATGCGCGGTCATCCTGCAGGGTGCTCAATGCCTGCGCAATCGAGAACTGCGACCAGGCGTAGCCTTCTTTGAGAATGACCGAGATCGGGTTCGAAGTAGTCAGAAATTCATCTATTGCCAGCAGGCTGTCGGCGATGACGATGCTGAGTTTCTTGTCATCGGTGCTGTCGAGAACTTTCAGCAGCGGGAAAATCGCTCTGATACTGCCGATTTTGCCAAGCACACGAACCAGCGAAACCAGAGTCGCGTGGTTTTCTTCACTTTCAATTGCCCGGGTAATCTGATCTACAGCCATTTCGCCCATTTCGCAGATTGCCCATTCGGCTTTTTCTATGATCTGCGGGTCGAGTTCGCTGAGTGACCTGATCAGGGGTTCTATCGCCCTGGCGCCTTTTATGGCACCAAGCGCCTCGATGGCAGCAAGTCGCACGTCACGCTCAGAATCAGTCAGGCGAAGAACCAGCGGTTCGATTGCGATCGGGTTGCCGATTCTGCCGATAGCTCTGGCGGCAGCGATTTTATGCTCGCTTTCACTGGCTTCGAGATACTTAACCAGGTTGCCGGCGGTCGCTTTTTCGCCGATCTCGCCGAGTGCTTGAATGGCTTTCAAGGTCAGCATCGGATCGTCTTTTTCGAGTATGGAAAGGACGTAGCGACTGGCTTTGGGTGACTTGATGCTGGCAAAGGCTTCAAGAGAGAGGAGAGTGAGCCTGGTGTTGAAGCTGTTGGAAATTTTCAGCAAGGGGTCTACGGCGCGGGCGTCGCCGATCTCGCCGAGTGCCCAGACGATCTTTTCCTTGATCTGCGGGTTGCTGACCTGGAAAATATCGATGAGCGGATCGACGGCATTGGCATTGCGGATCTGGCCGAGGGCATGAATGGTGGCCATGCGGATACGTTCATTTTCTTCGCTGAGCACGACCAGAAGCTGATCGCAGGCGGCAGTCGAGCCGATGCGGCCGAGCGCTTCGATGGCCTTGAGGCGTACTTCAAATTCGGGGTCTTTCAGCATCGGCAACACTACGGTAACCGATTTGGGGTCGGCGATGCTGCCGATGGCCTCACAGGCTATGTAGCGAAGATCGTTGTTGCGACTTTTGAGAAATGCGCTTACCGCTTTGAGAGCTGAGCCGGCGCCAATCTTGCCGAGCGCTTCGAGTGCGACGTAGCGCAGATCTTCGTTGTCTTCTTCGAGTAATTTGATAAGAGGTACAACCGCTTCTTCCTGGCCAATGCGGCCAAGGGCGCGGGCGGCAATAAATTTGAGCTGGGCATGGTCGGTGGTCAGGCACTGAACAAGCGGCCGTACCGCTTCTCTGGCGGCGATGTCGCCGAGGAACCCGGCTGCGATTTCTCTGA
>CAZMWO010000147.1:0-8236 GCA_964569565.1 uncultured bacterium
AGAGCTCGAATGAGCAGAATAAGCATAGATCTGATTCTTAAACTCTTATGTGACAGAGGAATAGCAGTATTCAAAAGCCAGATACGTTTTAGCCAGATTAACTCTAAATGCTACACCAGATACAGGGCGAGAGCGGCGAAGGCTACTACGATCCACTGCATGAGTTCGACCTGTCTGACTTTGCCGCTGAAAATGCGCAGCAGCACGAACAGGATCAGGCTCCAGCTGATGCCCTGGCTGATCGAAAAGGTGAACGGAATCAGTATCAGCGCAACAAAGGCCGGCAAACCTGTTTCGTAGTCTTTCCAGTCGATGCCTGAAATCGCGCGCAGCATAAAGAAGCCTACCAGCAGCAGAGCCGGCGCCACAGCACAGGCCGGAATCATCTGCAACATCGGAGCGAACCAGAGAAACGGCAGAAAAAGAAGCCCGGTAACCATTGCGGTCAGCCCGGTGCGGCCGCCCTGCTCAACGCCGGCGGCACTTTCGACATAGGTCGTGCCTGAACTGCTGCCAACCAGCCCCGAAAGAGTGGTCGAGACCGCATCGACGAACAGTGCCTTCTGAAAGTTTCGCGGTTCGCCATTTTCATCGACCATATTGGCGACCGAAGCGACGCCGAGAAAAGTCGAAATCGAGTCGAACAGGTCGGTGAAAAGCAATGTAAAAACAGCTCCGGCGATGCCTATATTCAACGCACCTCTGATATCGAGCTGCAAAAATACCGAGGTAAAATCCGGCGAGCCGGTAAAGGCTTCAGGAACCTTGACAAAGGGTTCGCCCGCCCACAGTCGCCCATGCGCCAGCGCAAGAATCGTCGTAAATACTATACCGAGCAGCAGACTGCCATGAACCCTGCGATGCTCGAGCAGAATGGTAAAGGCGAGGCCAATCAGAAAAATCAATATCTGCGCGTTGAACCCGCCAAAGCCTATCAGCGTGGCTGGATTCGCTACTATAAATCCGGCCGATTTCAGCGCCAGCAGACAGAGAAACAACCCGATACCAGCGGCAACTCCGAGGCGCACACAATGCGGAATCGCCCGCACAATGGCTTCGCGAAGTTTAAACAAGGTCATCAGCATAAAAATGATGCCCGAGATGAATACCGCACCCAGCGCAGTCTGCCACGGCATCTTCATGCTGATTACCATGCTGAAGGTAAAAAACGCGTTGATTCCCATTCCGGGTGCCAGCGCAAAAGGCAGATTGGCGACAAGTCCCATCAGAATGCTCGAAATCGCAGCCACCAGAATAGTAGCGGTCAGCACGCCGGCAAAAGGCATTCCGGCATTTTCGAGAATCATCGGGTTGACCGCCAGTATGTAGGCCATGGTTAAAAAGGTGGTGATACCGGCCAGAATCTCGGTTTTAATGTCGGTCTGGTTTTCTTTGAGTTTAAACAATCGTTCGAGCATCGGGGCCTCCAGTGAAATCCTGTTACAAATTCTTGAACGCTGCCAGCGCGCGTTCTCTTGCCAACTTATGATCGACAACCGGCGCCGGATAGCTGATTTTTTTCTTCGCGATTTCGCCGGCAAGCTTTTTCGGTTCATGCAGAGCCGCGGCGCTGACCGGTTCGAGTTCAGGGCACCAGCGCCTGATAAAACGGCCGTCAGCATCAAAGCGCTGACTCTGACTGAACGGGTTAAAGATTCTGAAATATGGCACAGCATCGGTACCGGTCGAAGCCGACCACTGCCAGCCGCCGTTATTGGCTGCGAGATCGCCATCGAGCAGATGCTGCATAAAGTATTTCTCGCCCAGCCGCCAGTCGAGCAGCAGATGCTTGCTCAAAAACATGGCAGCGACCATGCGCAGGCGGTTATGCATCCAGCCCGTCTCCTTGAGCTGCCGCATCGCGGCATCGACGATCGGGTAACCGGTCTGCCCGCTCTGCCAGACCTTCAGATCACTTTCGTCATAACGCCACGGCAACGCGGCCGTCTTCTTCTGAAACGGCTGCGAGCGGCTCACCCGCGAAAAGCCGACGATAACGTGCGTATAAAAATCGCGCCAGATCAGCTCGTTAAGCCAGGATCCTGCTCCAGTGTCTTCGACCGGCCATTTATTATTTTCGCGTCTGACCGCAGCCAGGCATTGGCGCGGGGAAATCGCCCCGCACGTCAGCCAGGGCGAGAGACAGCTGGTGCCGTCAACTGCCGGCAGATCGCGCAATTCATGGTATTTCTCAAGGCCACCCCCGGCAAAATCAGCAAGCCGCTTCTGCGCCGCTTTTTCGCCGGCCGGCCACAGGTCACCTCGCCAGCCGGGCAGACCGAGCCTGCGGCTGATTTCGGCAACCGGCAGCTTCGGCGCCGGCAGTGGCGCGGCTACAGGCGCCGGAACCGGCAAAGGCGCAAGATCGGCGCGCGGCAGCAGGCCGAGCCATGATTTCTTAAACGGCGTGAATACGGTATAATAACCACCAGAACCGGTCAGCAGGCGGCCAGGCTCGACCAGCAAGCGATCTTCAAAAACAAAAATTCTGATCTTCTGCGCCTGCATGGCTCTCTTTACTGCCTCGTCGCGCTGCTGCTCGTAATACTCGTATTCACGGTTAAAGCAAAGAGTGTCACATTTATGCTCCCGGGCAATCCGGCTCAGAGCTTCAGGTATAGCAGCATTATCAGGCACCTCTTCCAGGTGCAGCGCAATACCCAGTTCTGCCAGACGGTCGGCCAGTTCCTGCAGGCCGGCCAGCCAGAAACTGAGCTTTGCTGGCGATTCGTCCTGCTGCTGCCACTGCAACGGCGTGACGAAAGCGACAGCAACAACCCCGCTGCCAGCAGCAACCGCCTGAGACAGAGCGCGGTTATCGCTCACCCGCAGATCACGCCGAAACCACATCAGTGCCGTCATTCAGCGGTTCTCCGAAACAGCATAATCATCTCATCAACTCCCGGCAGCTGTCGTCGGCAAAACTGTCTCAGAATTCTTCACTTCTGACAAAGCGGCTTTAGCCGGAATGTCGATGCTGCGAATGTGCAGATCGTGCTGTGAGAAAGGAATTTCGATGTTATGCTCGCGGAACAGCCGGTCGATCTCGCGGTTGATCTCGTTTTTTATCTTGAGGCGGTTATCGATGTCGGCTACCCAGCAGCGTAGTTCGAAGTCGAGAGAGCTGGCGCCGAAATTAACGAACATCACCGATGGCGCCGGAAACTTCATGATAAAAGGGTTATCCTGGGCGATCTGAGTAAGAATTCTGGTCACCAGATCGACATCAGAGCCGTAGGCAACGCCGATCTGCACGATCAGACGCACCTGACGGTCGGTCAGAGTCCAGTTGGTTACCGTTGCCGAGACGAGATCACTGTTAGGTACGATCATCTCAGAGCGATCGAAAGTCTCGACCACAGTTGCGCGCAGACCGAGATTCTTGATCTGACCCCATTCACCGTTTACCTGCACGACATCACCGACCTTGATCGAGCGCTCAAACAGCAGAATCAGGCCGCTGGCGAAATTGTTGACTATGTTCTGCAAACCGAAACCGATACCGACGCCGAGCGCCCCGATGATCACCGTCAGGTTCTGCATGCCGATTCCCAGCGTCGAAAAAGCCATGGAGATACCGACCACAACAAAAGCGTATGAAATCAGACGGTTGATCGAGATGCCGACACCACGATCGACTTTTTTGCGTGGATAAACCTCTTCGTCAAGCACGGTCTGAATCATCCAGGATGCGAATAAGGCCAGATAAAGCGCAATGATCGCCGAGACCAGCAGACCGACAGTGATCTTCAGGCCATGAAAGCTGATGCCTAGCGCAAAAATGGCGGTTGCAGCATGCATGGCGTTGTCGAAAAGTCCCCAGATGGAAAGCATGTGCGAAACTGCCATGAACACTACAACGATATCGACAATCAGCTCAGATCGTTTGATGAAGAGACGGTAATGCTTGTTGATGATCTTGTTTTTGCGCACGATTTCGCTCTCGAAAAGCATTTCGATAGCACCGTGGGTAACCAGATTGATCATCCAGGCGATCAGGCCAAGAAAAACAGTTTTGATAAGAATGTCGAGCAGGTGATTCGACATCGCCACATAGCCGGCAGCCTGTGCCAGAAAAACCAGCAGCATCGTCGCGCCGCCAATTTTTACGCCTGATACAAAAAGAAGTGCCGTTCCGTCATCCTTATTGACATGAGCCCGCCAGCGGCAGAAAAGAGCTCCAGCCAGGCCGACCGCCGCGACAAAAGTCCGCATCATTACCAGCGGCAGCGCGATAAAATTGAAAAACTGAACCAGCAGATAAAGCGCAACGATCATATAGATCAGGCGGCGCCGCCAGGGTCTTTCGATGACGCCGGCTACCAGACGTGCTGCACAGATTGCGACAATGCCGGCAAATACCAGGCTGACCAGCCGCGGCATGTCTTCGAACAGCCGCAGGGGCAAAAGAATGCCGAGCAGCAGACTGACAGATATATATCGCTGCAATACAAAGTCGAGCTTGAGCTGCTCGAGTTTACGATTTTTTATGGTTTTGAAAAAATACATGGCCGCAATGAAAATGATCAGCTGCAGCACGAATATCCAGCCGTAGGTCGAATAAAAAGCCGGCTGTGGCAATTCCAGAGAAGCCAGTCCCAGCCAGAATTCTTCCCATGCGGCGGCATTGAACTGCCTGAAAAATGTCGGCGTGAACATGGCCGGGCGCGACTTGCGAAACAGATCTTTGCGCATTTCGGTCATCATTTTGTCGAGTTCGGCCGTCAGCGACTGCGCATCGCGTTGTAACTCGAGAACCTGCTGCTGAAACTCCACCAATGGCGTTTCCAGATTCTCCATATTTTTAAGAGCCTGGCGGATCATCGCTTCGGAATCCTTGAAAATCGCCCTGACCGAAGCACTGACGTCAGCGGGCAGCAATGCTTTGCTTTCAGCCCAGCTGGTCTCTCTGGCTCGCCAGTTCTGCCGCATCGAACCGGCCTGTTCCAGCTTCCCGCCGGCGATTTTCAATTCGCGACCGACCGCTTCGAGGGCAAGGCGGGCATCGCTGCGCAACTGCGAAACATGTTCGAAACCATAGTTGCCGGTAGCTCTGGTGTCTGCAAGCCTTGTCTTGAGTTCGCCAAGACGGGTTTTTACTACAACGATGTCTTCACTGCCCTTTTTAAGGTCTTTTATCGCGGCAATCTTCTCATCGAGAGCAGCAAAATCTTCTTTCAGAGCATCTGCCTTGACGGCCAGACCGGCAAAAGAATTCTCAACCGCAGGTTCGGCCTGCGAAGCAACCAGAGGTTGCGGCCCAAAAATCTGGCCCGGTTCTGTCTGAGCATCGAGCGACACGGAAAAAGCCGCCAGAAACAGCGACAAAATAAGCGCAGAAAAGAATCTGCCACGATAATTTAAATGCATGACTACCTCCTGCCAGACATTGTACCAGCTCACCGGCAGAATTACAAAAAAACCTCAGATGCGGCCCATGAGGCGGAGCATGCCGTCGAGGATAGTCCAGGGGTTGGGCGGACAGCCGGGAATATAAAGATCTACCGGGATAATGTCGCCAATGCCATTGTTTACTTCGGCGTTATCGCGGAAAATCCCGCCGGATATCGCGCAAGCGCCAGTCGCTATTACTATTTTTGGCGATGGCAGAGCGTCATAGGATTTAAGCAGTGCCAGTTTCATGTTCTGGGTAACCGGGCCGGTAACCAGCAGTCCGTCGGCATGTCGCGGCGAAGCGACAAACTGTATGCCAAAGCGCCCCAGGTCGAATGCTGGTGTTGTCAATACGTTGCAGTCTGCTTCGCAGGCGTTGCAGCCACCAGCGCTCACCTGTCTGAGCTTGAGCGAGCGTCCGAAAAGTTTTCTGAACTCTTCGGGCAGTGCCCTTGCGGTATTGAAACTTTCACTGTTGACAATGAGGTCTTCGCGGCGCGAAGCCGGCATCGAGAATTCTTTCGAAAAGCTGATGAGACCAGACGGGCAGGCCGCTTCGCAGGCGCGGCAGAACAGGCAACGGCCGAGGTCGATGACCGGTCGGCCTTCACTGCTGCGCGAAATTGCGCCAGAAGGGCATACTTTGGCACATGCAGTGCAGTCGGCGACACATCCGGTCGTTTTGATCTGTGGTCGGCCTGTATAGCGTGGCGAAAGAACCGGAGTTTTTTCGGGAAACGGGTAGGTGCGATATTGTTGATGTAATCGGGCTTTTAGAATATGAAACATGATGATTACCTCTAAAGATCGTGCCCGCAATAAGAGAGGTTGAAGCTCTTGTTGCACAGCGGAAAGTCCGAAATTTCCTGGTTTCGCAGCGCCAGCGCGAGACCATACCAGTTATGAAACGATGGATCGATGACCTTGTATGCTGCCAAGCCGCCTGATTTGTCGGTGACAGCCACATGGCAGACCTCGCCGCGCCAGCCTTCGGTCAAAGCGACAGCGATCGAATCGGCCGCGGCCGGTGAAGAATAAGCCGGCGCCACCACAGCATTGTCTATTTCAGCCAACATGGCTCTGATCAGACGCACAGACTCTTTGAGTTCGAGCCAGCGAATGCGCGCGCGCCAGAACACGTCGCCATTCCTGCCGACCGGCAATTCCGGTTTATGCTGTTTATAAGCACCAAAGGGGTGTGAGCAGCGAATATCGACCGGCAGACCGCTGGCACGGCCGGCCGGGCCAACCAGACCAATAGCGAGAGCATCTTCTTTGCTTACATTACCGGTCTCTTCGAAGCGCGCAACTACCGACGGAGTGCTCCAGATGAGCCCGATCGCCGACTTGAGATCGGCTTCGATCAGCGCAAGGCGCTCGAGCAGAGTTGTCACCAAAGCCTTGTCTACTGCATAACTCACGCCACCGGGTCGTATCAGACCTCTCCCAAAGCGGTTGCCGCAGATCACGGCGGTAGTATTGAGAATATCGCCACGAATGCGGCCGCAGTAAGAAGAAGTCGGTAAAAAGCCGACATCCCCGGCGAGTGCGCCGAGATCACCGGTATGGTTGGCCATGCGCTCGAGTTCGAGAGCAATACCTCTGACCAGTTCAGCATTACTGTCGATCTTAAGATCTTGCAGTGATTCGAGCAACATGGCATGGGCAGTGGTATGGGCTATCGTGCTGTCGCCAGCTGCAACCTCAATCAGGCGAAGGTTCTGATGCGGCTGATTGCGCATAAGGGCGCGTTCGATACCGCGATGCTGGTACCCGAGTTCTATTTCGAGATGCAATACCTTTTCGCCGTGGCATTGAAAGCGAAAGTGCCCGGGCTCGATGACACCTGCATGAACCGGGCCAACCGCAACCTCATGAATCTCTTCGCCACTCACTTCAAAATAACTGGTCACTCCGGGTATAACCTCTGATTTGCCGCCATCTTTCGCGACGAATCTTATCGGCTTGAGCCATGGATGTCCCGGAAATTCGACACCGTGCAGCTCGGCGATTTCGCGTTCGAACCAGTGTGCCTGCGGAATATCTGGAGTCAGCGAGGCGAACTCTTTCTGACAGGGCGTCGCAAACAGTTGAATGGTTGCATCAGAATCGTCGCTGACAGCAGCCAGCATAAGATTCTGCCCGTCACGCGGCATCAAGAACAGGGCAGATAGCCGGCCGTTACCTGCTATCAGACTGGCAAGATCTTTTCTGAACTGCTGGTTGTCGACAATCTGTATTTCGGCAAACTTAACTGCAGCGGTATTTTTTATCTTTGCATGCTTTTTCACAGGGCTTTACCTCCCAGCAGCAGTGCGGCACCATCGATGGTGTTGCGCACAAAATCGGGCAGATACAAACCAAGCAGCAGAGCCGTCGTCAAAAAGACCACAGGCGGTAATATCTGCCAGAATGATTCACCGGCAGTGCCATCGACTTCCTGCTCGCCTTTTTTGCCAAAACACATGTGCATGAATATCGTCAGCATACCGATGAAAACCAGCAGCAGAAAAAGCAGATACAAGGTGGCAACTTTCCAGCTGCCTGACTGCAGAGCAACTCTTACAATGGCGAATTCACTGTTGAAGGTGGTGAATGGTGGTGTGCCGGTGATCGCAAAAAAGCCGGCGAGCCACAGCGCGCCAGTGAGCGGCATGGCTTTGAGCAGAGCTTTTACGTCTTCGACCTTCTTACTGGCATAAACCGCGAGGACATTTCCAGAAAGCAGAAACAACGATGCCTTGACCAGTGAGTGACCAGCGGCATGCAACATGGCAGCTGCTATGGCCGAACCGCCAAGGCCGACCCCGAGAGCCAGAATTCCCATGTGTTCTACGCTCGA
>CAZMWO010000148.1:0-7950 GCA_964569565.1 uncultured bacterium
CCAGCAATTTCTCTGCGATCGCGAGTTCTTCGGTTTTTTTGCCGAATATTTTCATCAACAGGCCTGACAGCAGGTATAACGATATGAATGTGATGTAAAAGCCTGATATCCCGGCCACCATGGCTGGCAGGCCGAGCAGCTTGCCAACATCGGCCGAAAGATACCAGCCCAGTCCCAGGCTTCCAAAAAATCGCAGCAGGGTGAACAGCTCGCGATAAATGCCGCGCTGATATGCTCGCAGAACGCAGGCTGACAAAGTAAACAGGGCTGTCGCTATTATATATGGCGGCTCGTAAAAGGCTTGCCAGGCTGATGCAATCACCAGCCCGAAAAGCACGATCATAATCATTCCATTATAAAACTGTCTCTTCACGAACCAAGCCTAAATCATCGCTCTGGCGCTGTCAATCAATTCAGAAGTCGTCTTGAGTTTTTCCGCAGATTTGACCGATTTCACAGATTGAGCAGCTTGAATGTGCATAGTCTCAATCAATAGTGCGAGGCCTGGCTTGATCAGCTTGCTTTGAAGGTCTCTGGATTTATCAGGTTGGCTGGTCGTTTGCCGGTGAAGAAGGCTATGAGGTTTTCGGCGACCATTATTGCCATGCGGGAGCGCGTGGCGTGACTGGCACTCGAAATATGAGGCGCAACCACAACGTTTTCGAGCTTTAACAGCTGGTTGTCGGCCGGAGTTGGTTCGCTGGCGAAAACGTCAAGGGCGGCGCCGGCAATCTGGCCTGATTTGAGTGCTGCATAAAGGGCATTTTCGTCAACGACCGGGCCGCGTGAATTATTGATGAGAAACGCCGATTTTTTCATACGGGCGAGGCGGTCAGCGTTGATTAGGCCACGGGTGCCGTTGTTCAAAGGCACATGCAGGCTGACAAAATCGGCTTCGCGCAGCAGTTCGTCGAGTTCGACGCGTCGGGCGCCAGTTTCTTTCTCGAACTCGGGTTTGGCTGAAGAGCTGTAGTAAAGAATTTTCATCGAAAATCCGCGCGCACGGCGTGCAACGGCCTGACCGATGCGGCCGGCGCCGATGATACCTATAGTCGCGCCGTAGATATCGTAACCGAGCATCATCGAAGGGTGCCAGGCCACCTGCCACTGGCCGCTGCGCACGTATTTGTCTGATTCGACTACTCTGCGTGCCACCGCCATCAGCTGAGCAAAGGCGAAATCGGCCGAAGCTTCGGTCAGTACATCAGGTGTATTGGTTACGCAGATGCCGCGTCGGCTGGCTTCTGCGACATCTATGTTGTCGTAGCCTACTGCGTATTGCGCTATTATCTTGAGTTCTGGCGCTGCCGCCAGCACCCCGGCATCGATTTTGTCGCTGAGCAAAGATACCATGCCGTCGCAGCCGGCGATCTTTTCGATAAGCTGCTGTCGCGTTGGCGGCGCGTATTGCGGCCAGACGTCGATGGCGAAATGCTGTTCGAGCAGCTGCCGACCTGCTTGTGGTATTTCCCGGCTCACAAAGATTCTGGCTTTCGACATAATACTACCTCGCAAATTGCTGTGATTTTGTCAAATTCTGTTAACTGGCTGGTTGCATCTGCATGATGAAAAGCAGTGGAATGCCGAGGTAACGCCCGGCTTTGGGTGCCTGGGCGACCAGCTGGTCGTCGGCGATGTGCTCTTCGATGCGACTGACCTGCAGGCCGGCGGCAGTTGCGGCATTGAAAATGGTTGACAGGCTGTGACACTGGCTTTCAGGGAGAATGTGCTCGTTTGCGTTATTTTCGAAACGGGCTGAAATGCCGAGCATGTGCATGGCCGGGTGCAGGCCGGTGATGAATACCCCGGCATCCCGTTGTGCAACCCGTCTGATTTCATTGAAATAATTGGCGAGGTCATTGATATGCTCGATGACGAGGCTCGAGACGACGAGATCGAATTTTCCGTGAGGAAAAGGAAACGGTTGATTGAGGTCGGCGTGTTGCCAGCTGATGCCGCTCTGGTTGTCTTTTTCGCGGGCCTTTTTGAGCATGCCTTCAGAGAAATCAGCGCCGGTTATCACGGCTTTGGGGTGTTGTTTGTGCAACCAGTGTGCAATGCGACCGGTTCCGCAGCCGCAGTCAAAAATGTTCTGCGCTTTGATTCTGGCTAATTGCGGGTAGAGATATCGTTCTTCGAGCATGATGAGAACATTGGTTTCGTCGTCATATATCTCAGACCACTGGTTGTAGCCTTCTTTGACGCTCACCACTTTTGGATTTTTCGGCAGAAAAGGTGTCTGAAAAGGCACCTTGTGCCGGTTCTGCGAGCCGTTGTGCTGTTCGTTCTTCATTAGGTATCTGCCTTCCTGAGGTTCAGGACTGATTATACATCGCTGTTCGCAATTTTGCCAGAGCCGCTGTAACCGCAGATTTTGCCGGTTTAAACAGCTGGTAACAGCTATTCTTGCCGCTTACGCGCTGTTTCCGGCAGCTGGCACAACCAATTTGAATTTTGTGTTTGATATTAAGCCGGATAGTGGTGTTATAATGCTGCAGTCGCAGCGACGAAGGTCGCCATAGCAAGGAATTTGCAGCACCAATACAGAAGGAGCCATGATGAAGCCGCAGGTATGGTATGACTCAGAGCTGGCAGGGTTCCTTTTTGTGCTGGTTTTTTTTTGGCTGATGCTTTTCCGGATCGAGAAAGAGGGCGGCAGCTGGGAACCTTTTCTCAGGCAGCACAAAGGCAAAATTTTGATTGTCTGGGTTCTGTCTGCTGCCTTTTTTCCGGTTATGGGGCTGATTGCACAGTTTTTCGACAGGATGCCACTGGCGGCAACGGCCTGGGAACTTGCTCCACGCCGCTCGTTTATCAGAGAAATCGCGCGGCGGGTACAGTTCGAAGCCGATGCGCAGACCAGGTTACGCAAGAATTGCCGGGAGGTAGAAGTCGGCAGGTTGCTGTTCAGAATGGAGAAGCGTGGTCTGCGCTTCTATCCATCTGGCGAAGATGGCGGCAAACTCGGCTTTGTTGGCAGAGAAAACGACAGCTGGCTGGAAGATATCGACAGATCGGTTCAAGGGCTGATTCAACTGCTGCCTGGTACGCCTCCTCTTCCGGTAATCGAGGTTCGCGAGCTTTATGATTCGCACGGACATTTCGCAAATCCTTTTTCGCTCGCCATAAACTCTGACAACGATGAACCGGTGCGTACGGTGATGCACGAACTGACACATCTCTATCTGCTCTGGGCGCTTATTCCAGGCTTTCCTGTAGATTGCCCGCGCTGGCTGAATGAGGGGCTGGCCGAACACGTGTCGGGAATGGCAGTAAACGATGTTGAAGGCTGGGCAAAGTATGCATCGGTGCGACGCAGCTCTGTTGTTGATCTCGATGAGGTTTCGCCGTCTTTTTCCTGGCCGGGTCGTGAGGTGGAGTGGTTGGCGCGCGATGCCGTGGCCCTGCTTCTTGAGCGGCATGGCGAAAAGACGCTGCACCGTCTGATCGACGGGCTACGCCTGGCCCGTCCTTTTCATTCAGTTTATCCGATTGTAACCGGGCAGCCGCTGGATTCTTTTGCAGCTGCCTGGAAAGAAAAAGTAACCCGCCAGCGCGTTCTGGAAAACCAGACCCGCTCTGAAATTTCATTGCGCCTTCTCTGGCTGGCGAAGCATCGTGGCTTTATCGAGCTGCAGCCGCTGCTTAAAGATCTTCAGGAACGTTATCTTGCCGAAGATGAGCGGAGTGCTATGGTCGGCCAGGCACGCCTGTATGAAGCAAAAAAATGTCTTGAGAGAGGATCGCATCTTGAAGTGCTCGGATGGCTGCGTCGTATCGACCAGGATATTCCGGGAAACGAGGCATTGCGTGGTTTGATCGAAGAAGCCCGCAAGTCGAAGCAGGCTATAGAACCGTCAGTCGCGCCTGTTAAGAGAACGCTGTCTGATAAACATGACTTTGACAGCACAGGCCATCTGGCAGCATGGATGCTGGCAATTGCGTTTTCGGGGCTTCTGGTGGCGGGCTATACGATCCTGCGTTCGCTGCTTGCTGTCAGGTTGAAGCGTTGCTGGCAGTCGTCTTCGTCAGGAATAGCCTTTCGCTGGCTGGTCGTCGGGTTGACCGGACTCGCCGGTGCCTGGTTTCTGAGGTTTCTGGTGATTTCTATGATTCCTTACGGCGGTCTGGCGGCTTTATCGGATCTGCATCGCATCATGCTGGCCGAGGTGCTGGTCATAGTTCTCTGGCTGGGACTGGCCTGGCAGCTCGATCGCTGGCCTGCGGCGCCTGCCGACAATCATACCGTTCTGTCCGCGGTCGATCTGAAGCCGGATATCTCTGTTCCAGCCGATCTTGTGGTTTTTCTGATGATCGGCATTGTGCCGCCGCTGCTGGCAATGTATCAGAACAACTGGCGGGTAGTCGGCTTTGATGCCTCACAGACGCTGTTCGCTGTAATGCTGTTCATGGCGGGCGGCGCCGCTTTTGGTCTGGTCGTCTGGGAAGCGGCTATCAAATGGAACCGCAGCGCCGGCAGCACTGCCGGCCCGGTTCTGATCTATGCCCTGTTTCGTGGCGGGCTGGCGGCGGATCCCTATGGCAGTCTTTTTGCGCTGGTTGCCGGCTGGCGACTGGTTATGCTTGCGCGCAGTTCTCGCTCGGTAACTCCGGCGATTATCGGTGATATTCTTTTGTGTGGCCCAGCTCTGATGCTTTGCGTTGGCTGGTTTCCGGCCTGTGACCCGGTTGGCGGTTACTGGTATGGCGGCAGCAACGCACTTATCTGGTGGCTGCCGGCTGCCATCGCTCTTTTTTTGCTTCGCAACGCAGGGCGAAAGTATTGCACACCAGGCTGACAATTGCGGCATAAAGAACGCTGAGCAGCGCGACTGCCAGATTTGGCCCGATCGTTTCAGGGTTGTCGAGGTTGCTGAGCACTATAACCAGGCCAATGACAAAGCTGATTATTCCAGACATCCATGCGGCCTGCGCTGCGATTTTGAGCTTTTCGTCGCGACTCTGTCGGGGATCTTTGGTAATCAGCAATGCGCCGATTATTCCCAGACTGACCCACAGCAGCGCTGGCACATTGATAAAGGAAAAAATGCGCATACCCTCGACTGAGGTCATTAAAACCAGTGTCGCAACCCAGATGATTGCTCCGAATATGTTCTGTTTGTTCATGGTTCCAACCTTTTGTGCTGTCTTAATTTGTCGGCAGCAATATCTAAGCATAAACCATGCCAGCCCGAAACCCTGCTTCTGCGCTATCACCGGCCTCGCAAACGGCTTAAGCAGGGAAATTTGCAGCAAAATTGCAGTAAAAATTCCCCAATTCAAAAATTTACCAGCGGGCAATTGCTGACGGGTAGAAGTGGGCAATCAGAGAGAAGCTGATATAACAGATCAGGCCAACGATAGCCTGCTTGCCGCATGCTGCCGAAAATTCGGGTTTTGGCTCCCAGAATTTCACATACAGGATCAATCCGAGGGGCGAGAAGGTTGAAAGACCAACGCCGAGCATTAATAGCGCCCGATCAGCCAGTTCCTTTTCCGGTTCCAGTTTCAAGCCAAGAAAGACGGCACAACCAAGGGTTGCCAGCGAAATTACCAGCTTTGTTATTGAAATAAGCAGTGACCCCATGTTTGACCTCGCGTTTTGAAGCAAATTCCTGTTCCCAGCATACCACAATTACGCCGCTGCCTTGCTTTTTCTCCAAGGTTGGCTCAGGAGCTGGCCTTTAAGATGGAAAAAATTTCCTTTTTATCTGCTTATCGGATAAATCTGTCGCTTCAGGAATGTTTGTCGCAAGGGCAGGAATCAAGGATCTCCGAAGAAAATCTTTTTCAGGAGTTCCCAGAATGTTTTTGGCTGATTGAAGTCTCGCCAGGCCTGATCTATCTTTCGTTGATGAAGGTATTTGCATGACGAGCAGCGGGTACGTTTCATTCCATTCTCAATCTCCGTAGAAATGCAGCTTCCACAGAACAGCTTCTTGCAGGAATCACAGATTTTCCCCTCTTTATCGGGGGCTTGCGGAATGGCTTTCTTGCATGCTTGGCACTTGGGGGCAGTATCTATGGCCGCTTTAGCGCAGGAATGGCAATAAGATTGGCCGAAATAAGTTGAGCATGAACGACACACCTTTTTGCCACAAGTGGGGCATGTGATAAGTTCATATTCGGAAACTTTATGGCAGGTTGCACAGGGCGACCGATTCAGATAGTCCGTGAAGCAATCGGGGCAGACCGGCTTATTTTTCCAAAGTTTTGCACAATGGTTGCAGAGAGTCTTTGGGCAGGAGGAGCAACGAATGGTTTCATCCTGGGTGACCGTCTGGCAGTGATGGCAGAACTTCGATCGAACCGGAGCCTTAGCGATGGTTTCCCGGGTAGCGAATTCAGGATAGTTTTTCAGACAACTCTGGCAGAGACGATAGCGATATCCGATGTCTTCATCTCCCACCCACCAGGTCTGGCCACATTTATCGCAGACTGGAATTCGGCAGATGGCGCAGTCGATTCGATCCCACATTCCCTTGCCAGTTATGGAAACCTCAGTTTTGAGTGGAATCGTCTTTTTGCACCAGAAACACGCATTACTCTGATAGCCTTGAAAAAGGGTTGATTCCCATTTCATCTAAGGCATCTCCATTCGGTCGGTTCTGCTATTGTCTGATTTCTTCTGGCTGTAGTTTAATCAGTTCTCTTAATTCAAGTTCGTCTAGTTCAAGTTCTCTTAATTCAAGTTCGTCCAGGCCGGTGGCTTCAGCTATCAGGTTTACGGGCAAGCCTTGTCTGGCAAGTTTTATCGCGATCTCAACCTGCTTTTTTCGTTCACCCCTTGCTTCGCCTCTTGCAAGGCCTTCGTCGTGGGCGGCTTTTTTGATCGAGGCGAGGTGATGCGCTTCTTTTTCGCGCGCTTCGAGGATCTGGCGCATTTCGCGGTCGGCGTTGAGTTTTTGCTGTTTCTTAGCTGCATCCATTATTGCTTGATCTCGTCTGGATGAAGCTTTAGAATCTCTCGCAATTCGAGTTCTGTCAGACCGGTGGTTTCTGCTATCAAACTGACAGGGAGGCTTTTTTTAAGCAGTTTGGTTGCAATCTCAATCTGCTTCTTTCTTTCGCCCTCGTCGTGAGCGGCTTTTTTGATCGAGGCGAGGTGATGCGCTTCTTTTTCGCGCGCTTCAAGGATCTGGCGCATTTCGCGGTCGGCGTTGAGTTTTTTGAGCTGGGCTACAGCCATGGCGACACCTTCTTCTTCACAGAGATAATCAGGCAACTCACTCATTGTAATATATTTTTCGGAAAATTTCAGTACCTGCAGCCACTTTTCAAATGGCGTGCACAGGCGGCGCGGCTTGTTGCGGCTGAACTTCGTGAGCTCGATGTAGTGCAGTATCATGGTTTCAGGAAGGCTGAGCGAGTTGTTCTGATTGCGAAATTCGAAGATGTTGTGCATCTCGTCGCAGTCTTTGAAGAGGTCGAAATCCAGTATCGAGATGCCGGTGGCCGGTCGTAGTTCAAAATAGTTTTCACCGCTCCGCAGTTGCTCTGAATATAGCTTCGCCAGGTAATAAACCGTTCGCGGGACAAAGAACCTCTCTCTGCATACCTGCACTTCTATTGTATAACAGCGGTTTTCGCCATCGCGCACCTTAACGTCGACGACGCTGGTTTTGAGTTCAGCCGCTTCTTTGAAACTGAACGGGTTCAGAAACTCGAGGCTGACGATCTTGTCGCGCCCGGACTTCTTCAAAAGCGCGTTGAGCAGACAGATCGCGAGCTCCTCGTTCTTTTCCTGCCCAAACACGTATTTGAAGACAAAGTCATTGAGCAGCGAAAACACTTTCTTTGGTGCGCCGTCACTGCCGGGTTCCGTTTCCTGCGAGGTTCTGTCAGACTTTTTACTGGTCATGTTTTTCTCCTGATCTGTTATTCAGGAGCAGAAAGTTATTTTGCTGCTCCTGTCAGTAGATCAGCCGAAAAACACTTTGGGGAAAAAAT
>CAZMWO010000149.1:0-7922 GCA_964569565.1 uncultured bacterium
CAACCGCAAAGATACTTCAGCATGCAAAAATGCTGTTTACCCCGGAGCAGACAAGCGTACCCTCGCCGCTGATTATAACTTCGGCTTCAGGCAATGCGCAGAAATCATCCTTTGTATAACGGGAAGTGAGCAGATGAGTATTCTGATTAACCGACGAGACAAAAGAACCGGCCGGCGATGGCCGTCTCACATCATAACTGCCGTCGATCAGAACATCGATCAGAGCGAGAATTTCCTGTCCATGCGATAAAGCGCGTATTTCTTCAATCGTCAGCCCTGAAAATACCAGAATCGAAAAGTCCGACGGCAAAGTGCCAATTTCACAATGCTCACGCACGAGCTTAAGAAACTCCAGCAAAGCTTCAGCCTGTTCAAATGGCTCACCACCCGAGACCGACAAACCTTCTACATCTTTTTGAGCCACAATCTGAGCAGTCAGGTCACCGGCAGCGACTGGCAAATGCCTGGCAAAACTGTGCGTGCCGGGATTGAAACAGCCTTCGCAGCGCTTTGAACATCCCTGAAACCAGATTGCGAATCGCCGACCCGGGCCATTGGCGCAACTGACCGGCATAACCGCATGCAGATTGAGAATCACAACATTAAGACCTCAGATTCAGACGGTCTTCGTCGAGTTCGCTGACTTCAGTATATTCATCAGTATGCTGGCGCTCAACCACACAACCGCCCAGCAACTGCTCAACTTCGCCGGTCAGCTCGACACAACCGCTTCCCTTGACTCCTCGAACCATCAGCTTAACGTTGCCGGTCTGGTCTATAACAACTTCAATTTCCTGGATTTCTGTCATATTCAACCTCTGTTCATCAAGTGTCGTCGCTAAAAGGATCGAGCGGAATCACCTTTTTCCCGATGGAAGGCTTTGCAGGAGCCTTCCGGGCCGGCGAAGCCGGAGTTGGCGGAGCAGCAGGAGCTGCGCCGGGCGGCGCAGGCTTGCTGTTAAAACCAGGTATAGAGCTACTTGAAAGGCCACTATTGACAGGTATCCCGTCAGCAGGGCTGTCGAGCTGTTGCAACTGACTGTTCAACTGGCTTTCCGGCGCAGATTGCAACTGACCCTGCGTGTAGCCAAGCTCCCGCAGCAAAATTTTAATGGCTTCGTTTTTCTTGTCGAGCCCTGCAATGTGATCTAGCGCTATTTTACGTTCTTCTCCGCGTAGTTTGGCAGGGAATCTGATATTGAAAACATCGCGAGCGCTCTGCGCCAGCCATGATTCCAGGCCCTGAATAAGCATCATAGCAGCAATTCCGATTGACATCAGAACGAAAAAAGAGATGGTAAGACCTTCAAAAACTCCCCGATAGATGATCAGAAACAGAAAAACAAACGAACTCAATAACAGCAGCAGGCTACACCCCAGTTTTCTTAAATTGGAAAAAGTCTGGATTCGCGCGACTACAGAGTTCGCTTCGTTGATTACTTTTGCTTCGTCGAGAACTGCCATTTCAGGTCATGCGGCGCAGAGTCAGTCTGATTTCGCCACTCTGCTGCTCCTCTTCGATCAGGTCGAAGCCCTTCTGCTCGAGCGTATCGCGCGTCACGTGATAAGAATAACGCTGCGACAGCCGATTGAGCCAGAATCCATCGTAGTGCCTGCTGTCGAAATCAGAAATTACTGCGGCGAAACTGCCATCAGCACTGCGTTTAAAACCAATATCATTGCTGGCACTGCCTACATAAGTTTTGCGGATGACTATTTCTGCAGTATCTTCACGCCTGCTGCCTTCAAAACCCACCAGATTCACCGGACTGTCATGATATTCAACCTGACTGAAGCCCATGTCCTTGAGAGCTTTCAGCAGATGAGGTGCTGAAGTAAGTCTGGTTTCAATTTTAGTGTAATGCGACATACCCTGCCTTTCTCAAGCTTTTGGATCTATAACTCTGCGAACTGGCGGCCGCAGCGTCTTCGTTTCTACTTCCAGCGGAATCGCTCCAGCAGCCGGCCGGCGACAAACACTTTCGCCCGCTGAAGCCGAAACAGCACGCCCCTCCACCAGCCACTGCCTCAACCATCGAATACTCTCGCTGGCAGATTTGCTTAAAGGAATAAGCCGCGCAATTGCTGCCCTGACGTCATCGGTAGTGACCTCACGCCCAGGTGCCGCCGGGTCACTGAACGCCTGAAACATCGCATCGATGATCGCCTGCTCGATTTCGGCACCAACGAAGCCATCTGAGACCTGGGCCAGAACTTTGAGATCAAATTTTTCCGGATCCCGACCGCGCTTGCGAAGATGCACAGCAAAAATTTCACAGCGTTCAACCGTCGTTGGCAGGTCGAGAAAGAAAATCTCGTCAAAACGCCCACGCCGCAGCAATTCTGGCGGCAACAGCGAAACATTGTTCGCGGTCGCGACGACAAAAACCGGTTTGCGACGCTCCTGCATCCACGATAGAATACTTCCGAAAACGCGCATCGAAGTTCCACCATCGCCGCCCTGACCACCAGACAGGCCTTTTTCGAGCTCGTCGATCCAGAGAATGCAGGGAGCGACAGTCTCGGCAAGGTGCAGGGCCTTGCGGGTATTTTCTTCAGATTCACCGACCAGAGAACCGAAGAGAGCACCGATATCGAGGCGGATCAGCGGCAGTTTCCACAAGCCGGCGATCATTTTGGCCGACAGCGATTTGCCTGTTCCCGGAATCCCGATCAGAGCCAGTCCTTTTGGCGCCGGCAGACCGTAGGCAGCAGCTTCCGGGCTCAAAGCCGTCTGCCGCAAACGGAGCCAGGCCTTGAGATGCTCGAGCCCCCCCACATCGGCTGTAGTTTCCTGAGTATGATAGAACTCAAGAGCGCCCGAGTCGCGTATGATCTGTTTCTTCTCTTCGTTAATCAGTGCCAGATCACGCTCATCGAGAACCCCGTCAGAAACGATGGCTTTGGCGAATACACGCTGAGCCTGATTGGCAGAAAGGCCAAGCGCGGCCTGCAGCACACGGTCGCGAGCTTCCGAAGAAAGATTGCATTTAACTTTGGGCGTGCGCAGCAGGTTGTCGAGAATCATCGCCAGCTCTTCGACAGTTGGCGAGGGCAGATCGAGCACGACTGCTTCGTCGTTGAGCTCTATCGGCAGACTGACGCCCGGCATGCTGAGAATGACCGAAATTCTGGTGTATTTGAGGCGCTGTGCGAGATTGCGCAGCTTGCGAATCACGCGCGGCTGATTATGCCAGCACTGATGAAAGTCTTTGAGAAAAACGACGACTGAACCGGTCATCTTCTCGATCGCTTCAAGAACCGAGAGTGGATCTTTGGCTGCCGGTGGCGGGTCGCCCGGGTTTTCCTGTGGCGACTGGAAAAAATCTGCATGGTCCCATAACCAGAGAACTCGCGAAGTCTTTTCGCAATGATGGTTCACCAGGTCGATCAGGCGCTCTTCTTCGCGGGTTTTAACAATGATCAGAGGAAAACGCGATCTTATCGCCAGTTCGATTTCATTGAGCAGTGCCATGAATGCTTCTCCTGAAACTCAACAAAAAGTATGCCATTTTGCCTGCTTTTGAGCAATAAACTCTGGATACTGAATCTCTCTGGGATCCGGCTTATGTCTATAACGTCAGCAGTTCGTGATACATCTCAGGGCGGCGGTCATCAACAATGTTATTACGTGGTGTCATCAGCTTGTTATGAGCTTTTTCGAGGTCGAAGTCGAATACCTTGCATTCTGTCGTTTCGGCGCCGGCCTGGTAAACCACCTCACCCTTCGGGTCAGCGATCGTAGACATGCCGGTAAAGGTAAGACCATGCTCTGTTCCGGTGCGATTGGCGGTAATTACATAAAAATGATTGATCAAGGCGTGAATCGGCACCGAGCGCTGCGCGAAGCCAGGCAGCACAAGAGCTGAACAGTGACACACTATGTCGGCGCCTTTGAGCATGGCGATACGCCAGACTTCCGGAAACATCCAGTCAAAGCAGACGAGCATGGCAATTTTGCCGATCGGAGTCTCGAACACCGGCACTCCGACATCGCCTGCCGAAAATATATCTTTTTCGTTGTAAAACAGATGAATCTTGCGGTATTTGCCGATCAGACCGCCCGGCCCGACCAGAACCGCAGAGTTGAACAGTTTGAAGCCTTCGCGTTCGTTAAAACCTGAGGCTACATAAGAATTGGTGCGGCGACAGTGATCGTGCAGCAATGTGATAAAGCGGCTGTTGCCAACTTCTTCGGCAGCGTCGAAGGCATCGTTACGGGTCGGAAAGTTGTAACCAGAGTTGCTCAGTTCCGGCAAAACCAGCAGATCTGCCGGTGGCGCATCTTTAAGCAGCTTTGCCAGTCGGTTGAGAGTGACATCGAGATTCATCAACTCCGGGGTAAACTGTATAAAACCAGCCTTCATCACAAACTCTCCTCAAACGATCATTTTTTACTTCCGTCCGACTCGATGCGATAAAAGCTCTCGCGCAAACGCAGGCGCTCCCGCGCATCGAACATTTTACGGCGCATCAGCCAGAGACTCAGTATAACACCAAATCCGGTTCCTGACGAGATCATAAACATGATGAGAATCTGATAGCGCACCGCCTCGTCAGCCGTATTGCCAGCGAGAATCTGACCGGTCATCATACCGGGCAGGCTTACCAGACCAGCTGCAGCCATCGAATTGATGATCGGAATCAGCCCGGTACGGACACTCTCGCGCCAGATGTCTTCGATTGCTTCGAAAGAGGTCTGGCCAAGCGCCAGGCGTTGCTCGATCATCTGCCAGCGCGTCCAGGCCAGGTTCGAAAAAGTGTTCATCGCCAGCGCCACCCCGTTCATCGTGTTTCCAAGAAGCATGCCAAGGATCGGAATCGCATAACGCGGGCTGTACCAGGGATCGACCTTGATTACCAAAGTCAATGTCAGCACCATGATCGAAAACGACGAAACCAGCATCGAGCTGGTGCCGATTAGAAAACGGGCCGGGCCCTTCACCCGCACCTTCTGCCGCGACATGACTTCCCAGCCGGCAGCGGCCAGCATAAGCGACCAGATCAGCACGACCAGATAAAAATTGACCGTGCTGAACACGACATTGAGCACCAGACCGATAAGCGACAGCTGCACCGCCGTTCGCAAGGCCGCAATCAGCAGCGGTCGCTCGATTTCGAGACGATGCCGGAAGCTCAAAAACGCGAGCAGCAGCACGAGCAGACTTGCCAGTGATAGTTCAAATGCACCCAGTGGAATTACGTTCATGCCAGCTCCCGCAGTTCGCCGCCGACAAGAATTTCAAAACGGCGGGCGGCGACTCTTTCGAGCTGCGCCGGGTCATGGCTCACCCAGATCGCCGGCGCAGAATTCTCTTTGAGATAATCTAAAATGAATGTTTCGACCCGGCTGATACTGCCCTGATCAAGGCTGGCCGTCGGCTCGTCGAGCAAAAGCGCCTGCGGCCGGTTTTGCAACAGACGAAGAATAGCAAGCCGCTGCTTTTCACCGGTCGACAGGCGGCTTACTTCCCAGTCCATGACTTCGCCGTTAAAACCCAGCTGTTGCAGCCATGCGGTTTCTGGCAGCTTCTTGAAATGCTGGCCTACCCGCTCATGCCACCACAGGCTCTCAGCTGGCAGATAGGCAACCTGGCGGCGCCAGTCCGGACCACTGATTTCGTTGCAGGCCGTTTGCCCAAGCCAGAGCCGGCCATCGTGGGGCTCAAGATCAGCGACAGCCCGCAGCAGCAGCGATTTGCCGGCTCCGGAAACCCCGTGCAGGCCAAGCACCTGACCCGCCTCTACTGTTAAAGTGTAGGGGCCGCGCCCGAGAAAACTTAAGTTTTCCAATCTGAGGCCATTCATATTCACGCTAATCTAACACGTCATTGCAAAATTGTTTGCGAAAAAATTCAGAATACTGCGAATTGTGCCGAATAGGTGCCTGAAATAGTACAAAACTGCGGAGTCCTTATGCTTAATCAATACCGCCTTCTCGCTCTGCTGCTGACGGCAAGCCTGCTGATCAGCGGCTGCAACGCTTTCGAAGGTTTCGATCGCAACATGAACGACAGCGACTTCTCAGCCATTGCCGGCGAAGCCCGCCTCGAACTGGCGGCTGCGAACTATGTCAAAGCGCGCGAACTTTACGACCGCCTGGTCAAGGAATATGGAGGCGACGAAGAAGCATGGCGTGGTCGAGCCGCTTCACTAGCAGGTCTTGCGGGCTTCAACATGTTCAATGTCCTCAATATACTGCAGAACGACGCGTCTACCCCGGATACGATCATCTTCAAAGCAGCGCTGACGATAACCGACCCCGAGCTGCTTGAAGAAGCCATCACCGACATGAACAGAATAGTGCAGCCGGGAAACGACGACCGCCTTTTCCGCAGCCTGATGGCGACGCTCGCCGCCGCCCGCCGCCTGCTGGCCAAATACGATACCAATCTCAGCAAAAAACTCGATACGCCCGATCAGATCGACTTCGACACCAACGATGAGAAGACCCTGACCTGGCCGCAGCTTTACAGTCGCCTCACCGACACGACTTCGGCATTTTCGCTCGAACGCGCCTTTATAGAGCTGACGCTGGCACTCGACGGACGCGGCAGCGAATGGCAGACGGTTTCTCCCATTCAAGGAGTTAATTTTACCGGAACTTACACACCCGCCAACCGCAGCACGATACTGGCGGTCGGCAACTTTGCCACGATACTGCAACAGGCCAATGCCTGGTTCGATGCCTCAGAAGCCAACTTCAAGGCCGAGCTGCTGAGCCTGGACGGAGCCAACTGATGCAAAGCCATGACAAGAGCAGACTGATCGCGATTACGATGCTTCTCTGCTGCCTGCTGGCTGCAGTGCCGGCGCAGGCCGACAAAAATTTCGTATATGAAAGCGCCCGCACTCTCGGCATGGGAGGCACCAGCGTCGCCATCGCCGACGACCATCAGGCGCTGTTCACCAATCCAGCCGGACTCGGCCTGCAGCAGAAGAGTTCTTATTCGGTCATCAACGCGATGATCAAGCAGAACGAAGACTACAGCAAGGTCAACGGCAAAATCAACAACCTCAGTGATGACGACACAGCTGCCAGCCGTTCCGCCAATTTCAGCAATCTGATGGCGATCATGGGCGAGACCGGTTATCAGGCCTGGTCGGCCATGTCTTATTACATGGGCGCCACCGGCTTTGGCATGGCAGCTTATTACCACGACTCCGAGCGATTCTCGGTCGAAAACCCGGCCAACCCGGTGGTAAAATCAGAAGTTTATCAGGACGCCGTGCTTACCGGATCGATTGCCCGCGGCTTCAATGAATCGCAGATACTTTTTAAAGACCGCACCATCGGCTGGTGGGGTGCCACCATGAAAGTAGCAACCCGCAAAATGACCGAACAGAGCTATTATGCCAGAGACTTTGCCGCTTTGACGCCTGGTATTCTGAAAGATACCGACCGTTCCGGCGCGACTCTCGACTTCGACCTTGGCGCGCTCTGGCAGCTCAACAACCCCTGGCAGAGCTCGCTCGGGCTTTTTGTCGGCAACGTCTTAAGCACTGACTACAGCGAAGAGGCCGGCACTCTTGAGCGTCAGTTCGCCATCGGAACCTCGATCAAACCCCTTACCGGCCCGCCTGAACGCAACGAGAAACTCGTTCTTGCCGCCGACTACTGGGAAAACGGCGATGACCGCACTGCCCTGACCAAACTTCGCCTCGGCATGCAGATCGAACTGGCTGAAGGCATACACCTTCTTGGTGGCCTTCGTGGCGGCTACCCGACCGCCGGTTTCTCCGTAAAATGGCATGATCTGAGCGTGCAGGCCGCCACCTACGGCGAAGAACTCGGCCAGCGCCCCGGCGAAAAAGAAGACCGCCGCTACACCGCCAGCTTCAACCTCGAGTTTTAACCGCTAGTCCTCTGTCACATTTGAATTGTGGAGTTAGCTGGCGAAGGATAAACACTGGTATAAAAA
>CAZMWO010000150.1:0-7902 GCA_964569565.1 uncultured bacterium
GATCTTGCGGATTACGTCGTAGTCTTTGCGACGATAGGCTTCGAGCAGGTCTTTGCCTTCGAAGATGATATTGCCTTCGACGATGTCGCCGGGCGGATTCGGAATCAGCTGCATGATCGACAGCGAGGTAACCGATTTGCCGGACCCCGATTCGCCGACGATGCCGAGCACCTCGCCGGGCATGATGTCGAAATCGACGCCGTCAACCGCTTTAGCGGTTCCTGCCTCGGTCTTGAAGTAGGTTTTGAGATTTTTTACTTTTAACAGTTCGTTGGCCATTTATGTGTCTCCCGCTTATCTTAGCCGCGAATACTGCTTCGGGTCGAAGGCTTCGCGAATCGCTTCGCCGATGAACGATACCAGAAGCAGCGTCAGGAACATGGCCAGCATCGGTGAGAGAATCAGCCATGGTTTGGTCAGGTTGGCAAGCCCCTGTCCGAGCAGCTCACCCCAGGATGGTGTCGGCGCCGGCAATCCGAAACCCAGGAAGTCGAGCGAGACGAGCGAGCCGATATCGGCGACGACGGCAAAAGGCGCGAACGAGATAACCGGCGTCAGTGAGTTGGGCAGAATATGACGGAAAATTATAGCGCCGTCGGTGCACCCGATTGCGCGCGCTGCCGCCACGTAGTCACGCGATTTTTCGCGCAGAAACTCGGCGCGGATATAGTATGTCATTCCCATCCAGTGAAACATTACCAGTATTCCGACCAGCATCCAGAAGTTCGGTATCATTATCGCAGCAAAGATCATGACAGTATACAGAAACGGCATTGCCGACCAGATTTCGACGAAGCGCTGCATGATGATGTCGAACAAACCGCCGTAATAGCCGAGCAGAGCACCGATAGTTATCCCGATGAGGTAGCAGAAAAAGGTTACAACAAGGGAAAACGACAGCGAAATGCGAAAGCCGTAGACCATGCGGGCAAACACGTCCCGACCGCGGTCGTCGGTGCCGAGAATGTGCTGAAAGGTGCCTGGTTCTTTAACATCAGGTTTGAGCTTGAGCATGCCTGCATGCGCCATTTCCAGATAAAGGGCTGCGGGTTCGAGATCAACCCAGTCAGGCCGCTTGAATTTTTCGGTGATTTCTTCAGGCGTCGGCAGCGAATCAGGCAGCTGATAAAGTGATTCGCCGATATAGGCCTTGCGCCATTCTCCGGTCAGCCAGGTGGGCGGGTGCGGAGGGCGGGTCGGCAGTTCGTCAAGCAGCGATTCGAGCGGACTGTATGGGTAGATCGGCAGCCACACCCAGTCATCGCCCCACTGTTCGTATTTGCGGTCGTCTTCAGTGGCGTTGCCGGCTTTGATGCGTTCGGCACGTTCATTGTTGCGCACGGTGAAAACGTCTTTCAACATGCGGTAATTCGGGTTGCCGTAGCCGCGCAGTCCAAAAGTGCGGGCGCTGATGAACCTGAAAAGCGTAAAATAGTAACTGCCCTGATATTTAACCATTATGGCGTTGCCATTGATAAAAAATTCAGCGAACAGCGACAGCACAAACAGGCCGATTATCAGCAGAAATGCGTAGTAGCCTCGTTTCAGTGTCTTGAACTTGCTCCAGCGTCTGCGAAAAATCGGGCTGGCAATGAAGATGCGAAATGAGTCAGCGCCCGAAACCAGCAACGGCAGGATATAGACGACGAATCCCGCCGCCAGCACCAGCGCGATAACCGCTTCGGTCGTATACGAAGGGTTGATTCCCTTCTCGCCGATCGCCGGCATTACTGAATACAGCGCAGCCCAGGCGATCAGCAGAACAATGATGTTAAGTATTTTCTTGTATTTATTCCAGGTTTCTATCATGAGAATCTGATCCTTGGGTCAATTATGCAATAAAGCACGTCAGACATGATGTTGCCGAACAGTTTGAGCATCGAGCCGATGACGAGAATACCCAGAGTTACCGGGTAGTCACGAGCAATCAGCGACTCGTAGCCGAGCAGGCCGAAACCGTTGATGTTGAATACCTTCTCGATCAAATAGGAGCCGGCTAGAATGATCGAAAGCATGTGTCCGAGGCCAGTCGCTATCGGAATCAGCGAGTTGCGCAATGCGTGCTTGAAGATGACTGTATGTTCAGACAAGCCCTTGGCAAAGGCCGTGCGCACGTAGTCCTGCCCGAGGTTTTCCATCAGAGAGTTTTTCATCAGTACTGTTTTTGAAGCAAACATGCCGAGAACGTAGCAGAAGACCGGTAGAATCATGTGCCACATGGTGTCGAGCAGGCGGCCGACAAAGCTGAGATCGGCATGGCTGCCGGTTTTGAGTTGAGACCGTTTTTCGGCAGGAATGTGCCTGAAAGCCTCATGGTTGGCACTGATCTGCTGATTGTCGCGCAATTTGGGATACTGGCTGCGGATTTCGGCCGGCAGATCGGAAGCAAGCCCACCCTGCTGCAGAAACATCGAAAGTTTTGACTTTTCGGTGATGTAACCGCTCTCTTTGCCACCAGACGGAACTATGTCGAGAAAAGCATTGCCGCCAAGGAGCATGAGCAGCAGAACGCCGGCGGTCCAACCCGGTATCGAATAAGCGATGAAAACCAGCACCGAACTGCCGGTATCGAATGCCGATCCGTGTTTTACCGCCTTCCAGACGCCAAGCGGAATACAGATCAGATAAGAAAGCAGAAAACCGGTGAAACCGAAAATGATCGAAACCGGAAACTTCTCTTTTATCAAATCCCATACCGGTCTTGAATAGGTATCTGAAGTGCCCAGATCAAAATGGATTACACGCCAGAGCCAATGTAGATAGGCACAAAAAGGATGCTTGTCGAAACCGTAAATTTCTTTGAGCCGCAGCATCATCTCTTCTGATATCTGGCCTTCTTCCATCAGAGAGTCAGAAGTGCCACCGCCACCCTCACCGGTGTTAGCCATGGCCTGCTGATAACGCAGAATTGCCTGCTCGACCGGGCCACCCGGAACATATCGGGTAACTAGAAAACAAAGCAGGGTAATCCCGAGAAAAGTCGGTATCATCAAGAGAAACCTTCGGATAAAATAGCTGTACATTTTTACTCGTCTCCTGCTGAAGGCGGGTAATGCTCATCCCACCAGCGTATTTCTTCGGAGCCACGTTCGAGCCGGGTTTTGTTGCTGCGTGCTTCCTGCAGAATCCTGTCTTTTTCGTCGTCGAACCACCACAATGAAGCAATAGTTCGCTGATCACCGGTTTTCGAAAGCACGTAATCAGGCATGCCAAATTTGTTCCAGTACAGCAGGCGGGTGCTCGCCGAGAACCAGCCAAGTGCATAGAGATGCTCCCGGGTAATTATGCCGTCGATCTCACGCACCGCTTTTATCCGCTCTTTCGGGTCGAACATCAGCGGATACTGGTCGCAGATTTCATCGACTCTGGCGTTTTTGAAGCCCCAGATATTATTGTTGTTCTTCTTGTCAGCGAATTTTGAGTGCACCGAACTTTCCGGGTTCGGAAAAAGCAGACCGCCGTAGGCACGCGAACTGAGCTCGAAAGTGCGCTCGCCGACTTCCTTGATGTCGGTCGCCCAGGTGACCTGTTTGAGGTTCAGCTTGATGCCGATGTCGCGCAGATCTTCCTGAAAGATGGTCAGAATTCTTTCTGAGCTTTTCTGCACGTAGTTGATCGAAAGCTCGAAGCGCTTGCCGTCTTTGATCAGCCAGCCATCGCCGTCACGATTCTTCTGCAGCCAGCCGGCGGCCTCGAGCAATTCGACCGCCCGGTCGGGATCGTAGCGAACCTTCGGGTTCTCAGGATTCTCGTAGGGCGAATTCGGATAAAAAGAGTCGAGGTATTCGTATTCGTTGAAAAACAGCTTGTCCATCATCTTTTCGCGATTGTAGAGGTGGGCAAAGGCCTGACGCACTCTGATGTCGTCGAATGGCGGTTTGCGCATATTGAAGGCGATGCCGGAAACGCCGATCGGACGATGCGTGTAAACCTTTCGCTTCTGAATGTAGCCGTAGGCCAGCTCGGCCAGCATGGCCGGAATGAATTCCTGATTCCATTCGCGCGCCACGTTGATTGCGACCCAGTCGAGTTCGCCCTTCTTGAAGCGCAGTTTTACCAGATTGTCGTCCTGAATGAAAATAAAATGCAGGCGGTCGAAATTATAGTACCCGGTGTTTTTGACCAGGTCCTGCTGCCACCAGTCGCGGCGACGGTTGAGAATGATCTCTTCGTTGACCTTCGAACTCTCAAATGCATAGGGCCCCGAACCCGGCATCAGTTTGTTCTGATACTCGGTCAGATAGGTCTTGCCATCGATTTTTGCAATGATATGACCCGGCAGCACGGTCATGAAGCCGATCGACATGAAGGCACGCCAGTTCAATTGTTTCGACCTGACCATGACGATACTTTTCGAAACCGCTACCGGTTTCTCGTATTTGTTCCAGTAGTCGATCGAAAAAGGGTCGTCGATGCCGGGGTCGGTGTAGAGCTCCCAGCTTTTCACGATGTCTTCGGCGACGACCGGCTGACCATCAGACCAGCGCGCTTTTTCGTCGAGTTCGAAGAAAAAACTGACTTTGTCGTCGGCTATCGCCCAGCGCTTTGCCAGGTTCGGCACATAATTGAATGTAATCGGATCGAGGTCGAGCATGCTTTCGTAGCATAACCCGGTCAGCATGCTGTTGAAGGTTGAGTTGGCGTTCTTGCCGACAGTGCGCAGCGAAGGCGGGTATGAGGTTTCGCTGCATTTGAGGGTACCACCCCTTTTTGCATCGCGACTGCCGAGACCCTGAAATTCAGTGTTGGTTTCCCATTTGAGACTGCCAAGCATAGCGATAACCTCAGGGCTGACTCCATCATAAATGCCGGCATGAGCTGTATGAATCGCTTCGGTGCGCGCTTTGATTTCTTCTTCGCTCAGGTTTTCCGGAAGCAGAGAATGTATCTCACTGCCTGGTTCCGCTGTCGGCGTGGCAGTGGCAACTTCTCCCTCGGCATGTGCCGCAGCAAAAGCCAGCAGCATGCATAAAATCACAATAAAAATATTTCTGTTCAAGAAAGAACTCCTTCCCTGCTGAATCTTATATTTCTTATGTTTCTATATTCTGTGATACCCTGGCGACCGGCGCCACAACCGCTTCTGATGCTCTGCAAACTGCGTGGCAGCAAAACAGTCAACAGGATAGAGCAATAACCCGACAGCCAATACCTTACAGGCTCAGTCCAATCTTGGCAAGTGTGAATTTTCAGAACACCCGGTAGCCCTTTTCTGATGCCAGTTCGAGCATCTCGCGGTCGCCGCGCGAATCGCCGTAAGCATAGATTTTATCGAAGCTTGCGAGATCGACGATCTCTCTGATACGTTTGACTTTTTCGGGGCCCCAGCAGTTCGCCGTGGCAAAATTGCCGGTCAGAACGCCGTTCTTCTCTTCTAGGCGGGTCGCGACCAGTTCGATACCATGCTGCCGGCACCAGAATGTCAGATATTCGCTGAACGAGGCTGAAACAAGAATTACCCTGTGTTCCTGGGAAATATGCCAGCGCAGCTTCTCGAGTGCCGCCGGCCTGATCATGCCGTTGAGTTTTTCAGTCACAAAGCGCTCGGCGAAAGCGTCGAATTCTTCGCGCCGCATGCCCCGCAAAAATGCCTGCGTCACCTTTTGTTTGGCTGCCTGATTATCTATGAGCTTTGCCGCGAAAGCCAGCATCCAGGGCGCAACCGGCAGCATACGCCAGAAAAAAGCCGGTGCCCCGAAACAGAACAGTAGAAACTCGCGGAAACTGTCGTGCGTTGTCACGGTTCCGTCAAAGTCGAACAGGGCAAGCGTCATTTCGACGCCTCTAACCCGGTCTGCCAGCGCAGAAATATCCACTGATCGGTCTGCTCTTCAAGAGTTATCTTGAGAGGCTTGCCTACCGCGTGCCCGCTTTCGCGATCGACCCAGAGCAGGATTGGCTTTTCTTCGGGATTGCCGGCATGGGTCTGCAGCGCAGCAACCATTTTTCTGGCGTGCATCGGGTGCACCCTGGTATCGTTTTCGCCGGTGAAGAAGAAAATTGCCGGATATTCACGTTTGTTACAGATATTATGATATGGCGAATAATCGATGAGCCAGTCGAAATCTGCTTCATTGTCGGCACAACCGTATTCGGGCACCCAGTATTTAGCCATCAGAAATCTGTGATATCTGATCATATCGAGCAGCGGCACACCACAGATAACGGCTTTGAACAGATGTGGCCGTCGGGTAAGACAGGCTCCGGTCAGCAACCCGCCATTCGAGCGTCCGCTGATTGCCAGCTTGTCGCTGCACGTATATTTTTGTGCGATCAGCCATTCGGCTGCGGCTTCGAAATCTTCAAAAACCAGTTTCTTGTTGGCCAGCATGCCGGCCTGATGCCAGTTGTCACCATATTCGCCGCCGCCACGCAGGTTGGCAACCGCGTAAATTCCGCCATCCTGTATCCAGGGTATTATCAATCCAGAGAAAGCCGGGTTCATACTGATGCCAAAGCCGCCGTAGCCATAGAGCAGAGTCGGGTTTCTGCCATTTTTTTCGATACCACGGCGATAGACCAGGAACATGCTTATATGGGTTCCGTCTTTTGACTGGTAGCTGTGCTGCTCTACCAGCATCTCGGAAAGATCGATCGCGAGTTCGCACTTCCACCAGACGCGTTGCGAACAGTCTGAACTTTTGCATTGGATGATGGTAGGAAGATGATTGAACGATTCATAATGAATAAAGAAGTTATCGTGCTCTTCGCTGCATGAGATGCTGGCAGAGCCGATTCCGGGCAGTTTGACAGCAGACAGTTCTTTACTCTGCAGATCGTATTTAACCAGCTCGCTGGCAGCAGCTTTCTGACAGCTGACAATCATCGAGTTGCAGGTAAAATCCCAGCCCTCGATTGTCGCATCAGCACGCTCCTTTATGACAATCTGCCAGTTTTTGCGACAGGGGTTTGCCAGTTCGGATTCGTATATCTGGCCGTTCGGAGTGCCCTCGTTGCTGTGAATGAACAGGCGCCCGCCAACGACCCGTGCATGCGTCATGCTGTCGCAGTCGCAGATGATCTCACGCTTCTTGAATTCGCCAGATTCGACCCATTCTTTGAAGTCGATCAGCCAGAGGTCGTTCGAACGGGTTCCCGTGTAATAAGACAGCAGCAGCCACCTGCCGTCTTCTGAAAGCGATGCAAACGGCCCCCAGGTTGTGGCCAGCGGGCCTTCCCTGTATTGCGCGTATATCAGGCGGTCGTCTTCGGGTTTGTCGCCCAGATAATGCAGTTTTATTTCGCGGGAATAAGGATTCTTGATGTCAGACAGGCGCGAATAGATGAAGCCCGAGTTGTCTGCCAGCCAATATACGCTGATGACGCGGTTGTCGATCACATCTTTGAGATGACTGCCGTCTTTTACCTGCATTATTTTCAGCTGGTAATTTTCGTCTCCACTGCGCGCCGTGCCGTATACCAGCAGTTCGCCGTCATGCGAAGCCGAGAACCAGCCTATGGTGGTTAATCCACTGGCGTCTATCTTTTCAGGATCGATTATTACCTTCTCACGGCCCCAGACATCTTCAGCCAGATAAAGACAAGGCTGATCCTTATTACCTTCTCTCCTGAAATAGAAAATCCGATTGCCGGCATAGACCGGAAGGCTGTTACTGCTGCGTTCGAGTAGAGGAGTCAGCCTTTCCTTGAGCTTCTGTCGCCCTGGAAGACGGTCGAGAACCGATCTGGTGAATGCATTCTGCTGGTCTGTCCATTCGGCGACTTCTGGCGTGGTTTTTCCTTTATCATCGCCCTCTAGCCAGCGGAATTCATCAGCGCAGCGAACTCCGTGCAGCTCTTCCTTGACTTTTACGACTTTACTCGGCGGGTAACCCGGCTTCTTCTTTGCCATCTGCTCACCTTATAAATCATTCCCGGCTTTGGAAATCAGCCTGTCAGGCT
>CAZMWO010000151.1:0-5771 GCA_964569565.1 uncultured bacterium
CTGATGGAAAATGTGGAAATTAGCGCTGTGACATGGTAAATTACCAGCATAAAAATTGTTGAACTGGAGACTGGAATGTCAGAGGGAAAAAAATATCGCCTGGTTACCCGCAGTGATTTTGATGGCCTCGTCTGTGCTGTGCTTTTGAAAGATATGAACATGATCGATGATATCAAGTTCGTTCATCCGAAAGACATGCAGGACGGCAAGGTCGAAATAACCGACCGCGACATCACTACCAATCTGCCCTATGTGGCCGGTGCCTATATGGTTTTCGATCATCACCTGAGCGAGACCATACGTAACGAGGGGCAGCGCGCCAATCACATAATCGAGCCTGATGCGATGTCAGCCGCCCGCGTGGTTTATAACTATTACGGCGGCCGCGAGCGTTTTCCCAAGATCGCCGAAGATATGATGGAAGCGGTTGATAAGGCTGATGCGGCCCAGTTCAGTGTTGATGAGATTCTCAAGCCGTCCGGCTGGGTGCTGCTCAATTATCTGATGGACCCGCGCACCGGCCTTGGCCGGTTCAGGACTTTTCGCATCTCGAATTACCAGCTCATGATGGATCTGATCGACTGCTGCAAAGATATGAGCATCGGCGAGATCATGGAACTGCCAGATGTAAAGGCGCGCGTCGACCTCTATTTTGAACAGGAAGAACTTTTCAGAGAACAGCTGCGCCGCTGTTCAAAAATCTATAAAAATCTGATCGTTCTCGACCTGCGTGAAGAAGAAGTCATTCATGCCGGCAACCGTTTTATGATTTATGCACTTTACCCGCAGTGCAATATCTCGATTCATATCCTATGGGGTTTTCAGAAGCAGAATACGGTTTTCGCCGTCGGCAAGTCGATTGTCAATCGCAGCTCAAAAACCAATATCGGTGAACTGATGCTCAAATACGGCGGTGGCGGGCATCATGCCGCCGGCACCTGTCAGATCGAGCATGACCGCGCCGAGCCGGTTCTCAAGGAACTGATTGTAAAAATCACCCACGACGGCTGATTGTTTGCGACTAAGGGCGGTTAATCTCTGCGTCGGGCCCGTCGGGCCTGGCGCAGATTGTATTTAAGTATGCACCAGAGCGCGGCGACGCCATCGCGCCAGCCGATTTTTTTGCCTTCTTCATAGGTGCGCCCGCTGTATGAAATGCCGGTTTCGTAGATGCGAATTCCCTTGATGCGTGCTATTTTAGCGGTAATTTCGGGCTCGAAACCGAACCGGTTTTCTTCGATATCGATGTTTGCGATGATTTCGCGCCGAAAAGCCTTGTAGCAGGTTTCCATGTCGGTCAGGTTGAGGTCGGAAAACATGTTAGAAAGCAAGGTCAGCAGTTGATTGCCGACAGAGTGCCAGAAATAGAGAACGCGGTGCGGTTCGCCGCTGACAAAGCGCGAACCGTAGACGACGTCGGCCTTGCCGGCAATAATCGGGTCAATAAGGCGCTGAAATTCATTGGGGTTATATTCAAGGTCGGCATCCTGAACAATTACTATGTCACCGGTAGCAGCGGCAAACCCTGAGCGCAGCGCCGCGCCTTTACCCTGATTTTTCTCATGAAAAATGGTTCTGGCAACCTTGCCGGTCAGGCGTGATTCGATGATGCTGCGCGTGTTGTCGGTCGAGCAGTCGTCGACGAGAATCAATTCCTTTTCGATACTCAGGGGCGCTCTGGTGACGAGATCGACTATTGTTTCGACGGTGCTTTCTTCATTGTAAACGGGAATAACTACTGATAGCTTCATTATTTATTTTACCGGTTTCCAGGCGACGATACGGGCCTTTACACTGCTGACCTGGGCGGCGGAAAGATTTTGTTCGACTTCGCGTCTGAGCCGCTGGGCATCTTTGTCGCCCTGCTTTTCTGCCAGATTATACCAGAAATAAGCTTCTTCGAAATCACGGTTAACGCCTTCGCCGTTCTCGTAGAGAGTTCCGAGGCTGAACTGGGCGGTGACATTGTTGCGTTCTGCCGCTTTGCGATACCATTCGGCTGCAACACTGTGGTCTTTTTCGACATGCATGCCGCAGTAATACATGAAGGCGATGTTGACCTGCGCTTCCGGGTTGCCGTCTTCGGCTTCCGGCAGAAACATGAGTACTGCCTTGCGGTAATCGCCTTCCAGATAGGCTTTGCCTGCTTCTTCAAGCACCGGCATTTTTTTCCCGCAGCAGCCGGCAGCAGATATGACCAGCAGGATTACGAGCATGACCGACAGGCTTTTTACGATGTTAATCATTGTCGACTTTCCTAGTTAGACTATCCTGAATCTATAATTTTTTTGACGGTTTGTAAAGGTTGAGATCAAGCCAAATTCAAAGAAGAGTACCAGGCAATGATTACTGGATAATCTGGTAAAATTGTTTTACCATGGCGCTGTAAACATAAGACTGGAGAGTTAGGACTTAATGAAGCGCCGCCTGAGCATGGCTTTACCGCTGATCTTCGCTTTTGTTCTGACTTTGCTGCCATTCGGTCTGCTGGAATACAACCAGCATCAGCGCAACAGTATTCATAACGAACGTGAAATCACACGCTGGGAACAGGCTGCCGGAAATTACCTACAGTTGTTCAGGTCGCTCTGGTCGCTTGAAATGCAGATCGCCAGACGTTTTTTTTTACTGAACAAGAGCCTGTCACAGTATCAGAAGGCCGATCAGATAGATGGCAACGGTTTTATGAGAGAGATGCAACGCTTTTTTCCGTCTAAATTCATGCCCGTGCATATATATGCCGGCTTCATCAAGGGCAACACCGTCGAAATGTTGAATGGTGACGGTTATACCAGAACCAAACAGAGATTTTTCAAACGGCTGCTCGAGGGGTTGTGCCGCCCGGATAACAGTTATGACAGCAGAGAACTCAACAGCCTCAACTCTACCATGCGCGGGGCTTTTGGCGATGTTGTCGATTTTGAGCTTATCAGAACCTATCGTGCCGGAAAAATTTCGGGCGCAGTTTACGAAGGAAAATCGATTCTTCTGACGTGGGACAGCATAACCATGGCTTCAGGCCAGCGTCTTATCTATCTGATGATCTTCGCTGCAAATACAATTGACCGCGTTGGCTCAATGCAACTGGCCAGCCGAATTCTCGGGCGCCGCTATGGTTCGGTAAGTTCGGTTCTCGTTCCGTTACGTCATGCTGAAAAGCAGCTTGCACCGGTTTTTGACCAGTATCTTGATAAAGGTCGTCGTGATAAGGTGGAGCAGTGTGTAATAGAACTGGACAAGCCGGGCAATAGTCGTGACCGTGTGCTGCCCCCGGGCAAATTCGTTAATTATAATGGCCTTAGAATCATGCGTGAATTTATCGACTATGCAGTTCCCTATGAAATCTGGGTAATGAGCCGCGCCAATCCTGGCGGAAACTATCGCGAACCGTTCATAAGTTTCGTTCTGCGCCTGTTTTTTTATACTGCCTGGATACTGGTTTTTGCCAAGGTTATGATCAGCGGTAATCCTGTCGGAATAAGCCTTAAATTCTGGCTGACACTGACTTTTATGGTTGTCGGCGTGCTGCCGCTGCTGGTTTTCTATGTCGCTGGACTTTTTCATATCGATGCTTCAGCGTTCAGGCTCGAGCAGGAAGCCATCAAGGATGCGATTCAGCATCTTGAAGAAGCCGATACTTCTGGCGAAGAGTTGCTGACTGAGTATCACAACTTCTGTATGCGGCTGGAAAACGACCCGGACTGGCTCGCTGATTTGACCGAATGGAACCGTGCGTCATGGGACAGGGCAATCAAGGCCCTGCCGGCAAAATTCAGCGCCGCCGGGCTCAATATCGATGCTGTGTATGTATATCCACCCGATCAGGCAAGCATGAGTTCCTGCTTTTATCGATTTGCCGGTTCTGACTATACCGAGGCGCGTGAGAATGCGACCTATATTTTTTACGGAAACTGGATCAGAAAAGCCTACTTCAATGTGGCGCCACAGGTAATGATGGGAGAAGAACCAGAACTTCAGATGTTCAAAGGGCGCAGCGGCAAGGAGATCATGCGGTATTTTCTTTCGAACCGTGGTGATCTTGAATTTGTCGATTTCAGTGATGAGAAGTATTTTGTCTATCAGAACTTTTTGCTCAAAGATGGTGCTGTGCGTAACTGGTATTTTTTCAGAATCAGTATTTCGCGCGCTTTCAAGCAGTATCTGCGTGAGTCGGTGTTCAGCCTGCAGAATGTTTTTGCTGACAACATCTACGCTATAGCAGAAATAAAGGGTTCTCGTTCACAAATGGTTCTTCCGGCTGCCGGCAGCAGTGATGAACGGTTTATCAGCAGTCGGGTCGGGCCGCTCATCGAACTTGCCGCCGTGAACAAAACCAGTATTGTCGAACAGAACGAGGATCATCTGATGGTTGTTTATCCATGCGTCAAATCAGGCCAGTTCATTCTTTCCAATCTGATTTTTTTCAAGAATTTCAGGATGCGTGCCTATCAACAGGAAATGATTCTGTCTTTTATCGTGGTTCTCATGGCGATTCCGGTTTTTCTGATCTCACGCCTGACCGCCGGGTATCTGGTAAAACCACTTGTTGATGTCGAAGCTGGTCTGACCAGAATCTCGACCGATGACTACTCGCAGCAGCTCAGACTGAATCGCGAAGATGAACTGGGCCGGCTCAGTATGGCATTCGACAAGATGCTGGACGGGATCAGGGAAAGGCGAAATCTCGGCCGCTTTGTTTCGGCTTCGCTCGACCACCAGGTCGCTATGGATGAAAAGGCCGGTCATAAGGAGATGGAAAGCCGCTTTGGCGCGATTCTCTGTTCTGATATCAGATCGTTTACCACGTTGAGCGAGCATTACCCGGTGCGGGATATTGTCTCCATGCTCAACGAGCATCTGGCCGAAATGTCTGCCTGCATCAAGCAGCAGGGCGGCATGGTCGAGCAGTTTGTCGGAGATGCCATTCTTGCCATTTTTTATGGCGAGAGCCTGGGTGAGGCGGCTGAAGCGGCAGTTCATGCCGCCGCCGCCATGATCGAGAGACACCGGCAGATCTGTGAACTGCGGACGTCTGACGGACGTTTCGACTATGCTTTCGGCATCGGCATCGATGTCGGGCATCTGCTGTCAGGAACAGTTAAGGCCGGTAACCGCTACGAGTATCTTGTCATCGGAGAGGCTCGCGTGCGGGCAGAGAAGCTCGAGGCTTTTTCCAAAAAAGGCATGTATACAAAAATCATGGTGTCTGACAAGGTTCATGCCCTGACCAGGGGCTCATTTGACTATGTAACTTCAGCTGAGCCAGATGTATATGAAGTGACCGGCAAAGCAGGGGGTAACGTATGACGCTTAACCGGAGTCTGCTGTTTACCCTGGTTTTTATCGTGATTCTGGTTCTGACCTTTCGTCTTGACAGCGAACTGATCAGAAACGACCGCCTGGCCATCGATCAGGTGAACCGTGCAATACAGTTCAACAACCGGGTGAGACAGGAAGCCAACATTCATTCGCTGGTGCAGAAGACTTTCAGCCGTTTCAGGGACCTGGTGTCAAATAATCATAAGGCGCTTTTTCGCTATAAATGGCCACCTGACTTTATCGAGAAGAATCTGCCGCCTTATTCGCTGGCGGTGGCGCTGGTCGATAAAAACGGCTCCCTTGTCGATCTGACAGACCTGCGGGGAAAAACTGACCCGGAGCTTGTCGCCAAATTTGTCTACGTTGATTATATGAAGTTTCACCATTATAAAGATGACGTGCTGTTCAACCCGAAACATGAAAGCCTGCGCCAGCAGAGCGATATGCTGCTT
>CAZMWO010000151.1:5781-7852 GCA_964569565.1 uncultured bacterium
TGGCCGGTCGACCGGGTTGCTTTCATGCAGATGCGTGCCGGGCGTCTGACAACTTTCAGGTCGCCTGACAGTCTGGTGGGCATCTACTGGGACAAGATGGCGGTATCGTCTGATCAGCAGGTGTATTTTTTCTGCCGTCTCGATCTGCATGAAATGCCGGAGTTGCATGTTTATCAGGCTATTGCCGAATCAGAATCGACCGGCAGTCTGGCTGCCGCTTTTTATGACAGAGGCAGCAAAAGATTTGTTGCCGGCAGTATCGATGCCCTGCTGCAAAAGGAGTCTGAGTCTTTGTTCGTCAGCCGTATCTGCCGGGAATTCGCTGCGACAACAGACCGTTCCGGGCAGCCGCGCAACGAAGTTTTCCGGCAGGGCAGTCTTGCTGTCGTCGTAGGCCGTGAAGTAGTCGGAACCGGTCTTTTTCCTGTTGTTGTTTCACGCCTGCGCGGTTTCGCAGAGACTTCTGCTTCACAGTCAGGCAAACTGCTTGCGTTTGCCGGCGCCAGCTTCGTGCTGCTGTTGTTCGTGCAGACTGCGGTTTTCGGGCGCGGCCTCAAACTGAGCGTTGGCAAAGTTCTTATTCTGGCCAGTCTGTTTGCGATGTTCATGCCGTTCATGATGGGGCGCTCGATTTTTCAGCTGATATTGCGTGAAGCCTCAGAAAGCGAAAGGCTTAAAATCGAACGCAACCTGCATAACACCCTTGCCGGAATTGATTCGGGCGTTCGCCTTTATAATGCCAATCTTTTTCAGAGCTTTTTACAATCTTTCGCGCATTCCGACACATTGGAAGATATGAAAGAGGCCAGAATCAGGCAGGCTCTCTATGAAAAATCGCCAGAAGATAGAGAGAGCATCGATTTGCACGAACAGGACAGTGCTGTTCTCGAAATTGCCGAGCGGGCATTTGCCCCCTTTCTGACCGGCTACTCAAAAGAGGGCGATACAGAGCGTCGTGCCAACGCTATACTTATTCTGGGGCCAAAAGGTTTTGTGCGCTATTACGATCGTTTTAAGCGTGAAGTTGTCGGCCACAGCGAGGATTCGCGTCATGATTCGATGTTTGTCCTGCTGAATATGTATCGCAAGACCATCGAGAAGTTTTTTGCTCCCTCCGAGTATGTTCCAGGTTTGCTTGACAGTCAGAAATCGGCTTCAGCCGAGGCGCTGGAAAAAACTATGTATGACGAGATAAAGTCTCAGCTGATCAACTCGATTGGCAGTGAGCGATTCTATGAGGTTTTTTCGAAGCTGGAAGGGCTGAGTGCGATGCGCACCAGCATCGGCACAACGCTTTTCGCTGTTTTTCCCTTGCGCATCAATGGGCTTATCGAGTATTTCTGCGGCGTTGGCTGGGATGAATATGCAATTGGCGAATCATATCTGAAAAGTGCCTTCAACGATATCGTCAATGTTAACAACGGGCGGCAGAAAATTACCTCGCCGCTTGAACTGCTCGACCCGGCCGTTCTGATCATGGCGACTCCGATTCTGGTACAGGCTTACAGCGGGTTTCGGGCCGATTCGTTTTTTTCACAGGATACCGAATCGCCCCGCCTGTCGACGCTGATCAGAAGCGCTTCGCGCAATCGGCGTCTGTTGCGACATGTTGGAGCCGGCGAAGATCAGGCGATATATCAGGCGTTGCCGGGGCGGTATCTCGGGCTTTATACGGTTGGCGGCCGTCAGGCTACTTCGCATCTTGACCGCATCGAGTTCTGGCGTAACGTAATCTTTATGAGCGGTTTGCTGATTTTCATGATATTTGCAGTGCTTGCGGCTTTTAACATAAGCAGATCATTTACCGGGCCTCTCGAACATCTGTTGTGGGGCCTCAACTGTATCGAGGCCGGAAATTACGACGTTAAACTCAAAGACAGCCGCGAAGACGAGTTTGGCTCGATTTCCCGAGCATTCAACCGCATGGTCAAGGGTTTGCGTGAACGCAACGCGCTCGGCAGTTTCGTTTCTGATTCGGTGCGCCGACTGGCCAGCAATCCCGAGTTGTTTGAAAAGGCACGCCAGGGCAGCGAAGCCAAATTCACCATACTTTTTGCAGATTTTGAAGGCT
>CAZMWO010000152.1:0-7822 GCA_964569565.1 uncultured bacterium
AAAATTGCCGATCTGGCCAGACGAAACGGCAGACAAAGATTTCATTACCTGATTAACCATAATAACAATATTGACTTAGGTACGGGCTTACAATAGAATCCTGATAACTCAACGGGGTACACAGACTGTGAATCTTTTCAGAAATTTTTCGATTGCAACCCGGCTCTTCGTTACTTTTCTGCTGGTTGCGCTTTTTCCGGTAGTTATTTTTCTCTACGTTCAGCTGGCAGATATAGTCATCAGCGATGCTACCGCCATATTCGTAGGGCTGCTGTCTCTGCTCAACGGGCTGGTCGTCTCAATTCTGCTCACTGGTTCGCTACGGGTGCCGATAGACAAAATCATTTCGGCACTTCAGGCTTTTCAGACCAGAAAGTCGGCCGCGGGTATCTCTGATAACGCGACAGATGAGCTGGCTGAGATAGTATCTGAACTTAACCGTGTATTCACCACCTGGAACCAGGAAATTGTCAGTCTTGGCAAGAAACAATTTCAGCAGGAAAAACAGGTGGAACAGAACGAAATTCAGATTGGTTTGACTGAGAAACAGCTTGATCAGACCCGATCGTTGCTCAAAGTAGCGCAGACTCTCAACACTACCTTTGATTTTCAGAGCAATCTCAAGACGATTCTCGATGAGGCGATTCTGAGCATGAATGTGCAATGGGCCTCGATTCTGCTGATAAACCGGGAAAAGCATGAAATGACGGTAGCCTGTATGCGTGGTGTCGAAAAAAGCCTGCTCGACGATCTGACCGATGAAGAATACCCCGCGATAAGGCTCAAGCCGCATGAAGGCCTGGCCGGTCAGGTTATTAAAGACGGTCTGCCGCTAATCGCCAACAAAGGGTTCAAAGATCCCAGGTTCAAGATGTTCAGCGAATTCCGCAGCAAAGATGAAAAAGTCGCCAGTCTGCTGTGTGCTCCCATAACCGGTAATGATGGTAATGTGCTTGGCGTCATGAATTTTATCAACCGCATTTCGCCGCCGGTCTTCCGCAACGAAGATCTGCCATATACGCATGACCTCTGCACTCTGACAGCGCTGGTGATCGAGCGACATAAACTCTATCATAACCTGTTCCAGGATGAATCTACCGGGCTCACCGCGCACAATGTCTGGAAAGGCTTTCTCGACGAAGAAGCGGCAAGAGCACTCAGGTATGCTCAATTACTCAGCCTGGTCGTGCTTGAAATCGACGGCTTCAAAAAACTTGTCGATGCCAGCAATGCTGATTTTGGCCTTGAAATCATCAACGCCTGCGGCGAAATCGTTGCACGCGCCCTGCGTGATACCGACACCGCCTCCTCGACACAGGAACGGTTCTTCATGCTGCTTCCCAACACTGACGTAGCCGGTGCCGTCTTTCTGGCCGGTCGCGTCAAGGAAAATCTCGAAAAAGCCAGTTTCACATTCGATGGAAAAAAGCATTCAGCCACTGTTTCGGCAGGTATCGCCTGTTATCCGGAAACCCTGCCTGACCCCAAAAACCTTATGAAATCAGCGCTCAGTGCGCTTGTCCAGGCCCGGGAAAATGGCGGCAACCGCGCCGTAATTCACAGTTCCAGCAAATAACCCTTCACACGAGGTTCATAATGTCTGAAAAAAAATCATTCTACGTAACTACCCCACTCTATTATGCCAACGACGAACTACATATAGGCCATGCCTTTTCGACTCTGGCTGCCGACATATTAAGCCGCTATCATCGTGCCATGGGCCAGGATGTTCACTTCCTCACCGGCTCCGATGAGCACGGGCAAAAAGTTGAGCAGGCTGCCAAAGCACGCGGCCTCAGTCCGCAGGAACATACAGACAAGCTGGTCGAACGCTTCAAAACTTTATGGGAGCTGCTCGACATCACCTATGACGATTTCATCAGAACAACTGAAGACCGCCACAAAAAGGTCGTGATCCATGCCCTCAAAACCCTCTGGGAAAAGGGCGACATCTACGAAGCAGAGTACAGCGGCTGGTATTGCACCCCATGCGAGCGCTTCTGGACCGAAAAAGAGGTGCCCGACAAGCTTTGCCCTGACTGCAAACGCTCAGTCCAGGAGCTCTCAGAAAAGAACTACTTTTTCAAAATGTCGGCCTATCAGCAGAAGCTCGTAGACCATATCAACAGTAATCCCGGTTTCATCAGACCTGAAAACCGCAAAAACGAAGTGCTCGGGTTCCTGCGGCAACCGCTCGGCGACCTCTGCATCAGCCGTCCGAAGGCCAGGCTTTCATGGGGCATAGAACTGCCTTTTGCTCCTGATTACGTGACCTACGTCTGGTTCGACGCGCTGACCAATTATATCTCGGCCGTCGGCTACCCGTTCGACATGGAAAAATTCAACCGCCTGTGGCCGGCTTCCTGCCATCTGATCGGCAAGGATATTCTCACCACACACGCGGTTTACTGGAGCACCATGCTCATGGCGCTCGGCCTTGCCCTGCCAAAATGCATATTTGCGCATGGATGGTGGGTTACCGGCGAAGGCAAGATGTCGAAATCGGTTGGCAATATCATAAATCCGCGCGAACTGGTTGCGCGTTACGGGCTTGACCCGTTCAGGTTCTACCTGTTCCGTGAGATGGTTTTCGGCATGGATGCCACTTATACCGAAGAGAACTTCATTCTGCGCTACAACGCAGACCTTGCCAATGACTATGGCAACCTCTGCCAGCGCACTTTGCCGATGCTGATCAAAAGCCGCGATGGCATTTTCCGGAAAAAGCAGCCGACTCTGGCGCCAAGCCGGGAGATTGTCGAGCTGGCCGGCCAGGTCAAGGCTGGTTACATCGATGCGATGGAAAACTTTCTCTTCCATGATGCTCTGAAGCACATCTGGAGCCTGGTACAGAGGCTAAACAAGTATGTCGACGAAACGGCCCCATGGAAACTGGCCAGAGAACAGAATTTCGACCTGCTCGACGAGGTATTTTATACCATAGGTGAAGGTATCAGATTCTGCAGTTATCTGGTCGAGCCCTTTATGCCGCACCTCGCTCCCGAGTTTCTCAAGCAGATAGGCTGCTTGCAAAACCGCGTAAAAATCAACGAACTTGCATGGGGACAACTGGCTGACGGCACTGCGTGCACGGAACCGGCTCCTTTGTTTCCGCGGCTCGAGACTGAGCGAATTCAGAACCTTAAAAAAGGCGGCAAACCAGCAGAAAACGCCGGAAAAAAAGACAAGGCCCCGGAGCCTGCCGCAAAGGCTGAAACCAGCAATGAAGGCCTGATCAGTTTTGACGACTTCATGAACACTGAACTTTGCATAGCACTCATCGAGACCGCCGAAAAGGTCGAAAACGCCGACAAGCTGCTCAAGCTGACCGTAAATATCGGTAGCGAAACCAGAACTCTGGTCGCCGGCATAGCGGCTTTCTACAAGCCCGAAGAAATCATCGGCAGGCAGGTTGTCATGGTTAAAAACCTTAAACCGGCCAAGATTCGCGGCATTCTCTCGCACGGTATGATTCTCGCTGCCCCGACAGAAGATGGCGGGCTCGCTCTGGTTTCGCCGGACAAGCCGGCCAAAACCGGCGTCAGAGTCAAGTGATGAACAACTCGTTTCTAGTGGACGTTCACGCCCACCTGCAGGATGAAAAGCTGTTCCCGGAATGTGACGAAATTGTCAGCAGAGCAGAAGATGCAGGTGTAAAGCGAATCATCAATGCCGGCACCTGCGTTGCGACATCGCGACAGGCGGTTGAAATAGCCAGAAAGCACCAGAACTGCCTGGCACTGGTCGGCGTTCACCCTCACGACGCATCAGGCGCCAGTTCGACGACATGCGATGAATTGCGTGAGCTTGCCCGTCTACCTGAAGTCGTTGGCATCGGCGAGATAGGTCTTGATTTTCATTACAATTTTTCACCACCGGAAGTGCAGGTAGCTGTTTTTAAAGAACTCTGGAACCTGGCTGCCGAATTGAATATGCCGGCAATAATACACGTAAGGGAAGCATTTAACGAGTTCTTCGAGGCGATAAGCGAATTGCCGAAGCCAGCGAAGGTCATGCTGCACTGCTTTTCGGGAGATCTTGACATGGCTCGACGAGCTGCCGACATGGGCTTTCACTTCTCAATAGGCGGGGCCCTCACTTTTCCAAAATCTGAAACGACAAGAGCCGTCTTTAAATATCTGCCCGATGAGGTAATTCACCTCGAGACAGACTGTCCATATCTGGCTCCGCAGCCAAAACGCGGTAAAAGAAACGAGCCGGCATGGTTGCCTTTGACGCTTGAAAGTATGGCAAAAGTGCGCGGCACCACCTGCGATGATATGGCTCGCATTCTGCATCGTAATGCAGTAGCTTTTTTTGGTCCGAGGCTGGCATAGAAAATGGAATCACAAAAACTGTCTTACTCGCGAACATCAACCAGTGAAATAATCCTCGGCAACGACATTTTCAAAGAGGTGGCCAGTCGCGTTCATCGTATGCGCGCGGCCAAACACTGCGCGATACTGACCAATGAAACGGTGGCAAAATGGTATTTGCAGCCAATTCTGGCTGAGCTCCGCAGCAAAGGTATCAAAGCCTGCGAAATAGTTCTGCCTGATGGCGAAAAGTTCAAAACCCTGGATTCGATTGCTACCATTCTGGCAAAGCTATGCGAAGATAACCTGGACCGGAATTGTCCTATGATCGCGCTGGGAGGCGGTGTTATTTGTGACCTCGGCGGTTTTACAGCATCTATTTTCAAGCGCGGTATACCGCTCGTGCTTATGCCAACCTCTTTGCTGGCCATGGTTGATGCCAGTATCGGCGGTAAAAACGGTATTAATCTCAGTCAGGGCAAGAATCTGGCAGGCACTTTTTATCAGCCGGTTCTGACTGCTATCGACGTTTCAGTTTTGCGCACTCTACCGCTCAGTCAGCTGGCCTATGGAATTGTCGAAGCGGTTAAACACGGAGCCATTGCAGATGCAGCATATTTCAGATTCATTCACAAGAACATCGATGCAATAAAAACCCGGCAGATCACGTTGCTGCAGAGACTTATCCGGAGATCGATCCACATCAAGAAATCTTTTGTTGCCGAAGACGAGCTGGATCAGGGCGTGCGCGCTCATCTGAATCTGGGCCACACATTTGGTCACGCCCTCGAAGCAGCCGGCAACTATATAAGACTGCATCATGGCGAAGCCGTTGGCATAGGTATGTTGATGGCCTTAAAGGCGGCAAAGTCGATTGGAAAGCTGGAAGAAGATTACAGCGACAGCCTCGCCGGTATACTTTCCGAATTTTCTCTGCCAACAAGAATTCCGGTAGAATTTGACCGGAAAGAGCTGCTGAAAATGCTGGCCCAGGACAAAAAAAAGGCAGAAGACAGTTACCGTTTTATTTTGCCGGAGTCTCTAGGAAAGACCTTCGTACATAAGGTTAATGCTGACAAGATTGAAGATTTCTTTTTAAATGCCTGTAACATTTAAGCTCAGATAAGGATGGCAAAATGAACCCGACAACCACGATTTCACACCGTTTTTCCCCTAATGCCCAGAAAGTGCTTGCCAAACGCTACCTGACCCGAGGACCTGACGGCAAGCCGACAGAAACGATAGAAGAATTGTTCCGGCGCGTTGCCAGAGCCATAGCGGCAGCCGAGAACAATTACCCCAACAGTCGCTACCAGACCGGCGAACTTGAGGACCTTTTCTTCAAAATAATGACCGATCTTGATTTTCTGCCCAACAGCCCCACCCTTATGAACGCCGGCAAGGAGCTTGGACAACTGTCTGCCTGCTTTGTACTGCCGGTCGAGGATTCGATGGAAGGGATTTTCGACGCAGTGAAAAATGCAGCGCTGATTCACAAGTCAGGCGGCGGTACCGGTTTCAGTTTTTCGCGTCTACGCCCGGCCAACGACATTGTAAGCTCGACCAGCGGGGTCAGTTCTGGACCGATCTCGTTCATGAAAGTCTTCAATACAGCTACCGAGACGATCAAACAGGGTGGTACGCGTCGCGGCGCCAATATGGGCATTCTTCGAGTCGATCATCCTGACATTCTAGACTTCATAACCTGCAAGGAAAAGAATGACGAGCTGACCAATTTCAATATAAGCATAGCCATTACAGATAAATTCATGGAAGCGCTCGAGCGCGACAATGAATACGACCTGATCAACCCGCGCTCGGGAGAACCCGTGCGTTCGCTCAAAGCCGGAAAAGTTTTCAACATGATTGTAGAGCGTGCATGGCGCAATGGTGAACCTGGCATTGTGTTTATCGACCGCATCAACAGATATCAGCCAACACCGCAGGTCGGTTTGATCGAATCAACCAACCCCTGCGGAGAACAGCCATTGCTACCTTATGAATCATGTAATCTCGGATCGATAAATCTCGCCCGCTTCGTTAAAGAAGAAAGCGGCAGGCATGAAGTCGATTTTGACCGCCTGCGCGAAATAATTGCGTTGTCAGTTCGCTTTCTTGACAATGTCATCGACCAGAACCGCTACCCGATTCCAGAAATCGACAGGATGACCCGTGCCAACCGAAAGATTGGCCTCGGAGTAATGGGATGGTCAGATATGCTGATCAAACTTGGACTGGCTTATGACACTGAAAAAGCTCTGGAAACTGCTGATACCGTCATGGGCTTCATCAAGCGCGAAGCCTGGTCAGCCTCGCAGGAACTGGCGAGAGAGCGTGGCCCGTTTCCCAATTTCGAAAAGTCAGTTTTTGCCGAGAAAAAGATGCAACCACTGCGTAATGCAACGGTAACCACGATTGCGCCAACTGGTACAATAAGCCTCATCTCTGGTTGTTCAAGCGGCATCGAGCCTCTGTTCGCGATTGCTTACGAAAAACATGTGATGGAAAACGAAAAACTGGTTGAAGTTCACCACGATTTTGTCAAAGTTGCACGTGAACGGAATTTTTATTCTGAGCCACTCATGGAAAAGATTGCGAAACAGGGCAGCCTCAAAGGGATCAGCGATGTACCCGATGATGTCGCCAGAGTATTCGTAACCAGTCACATGATTTCGCCCGAATGGCATATCCGCATGCAGGCTGCATTTCAGAAACACACAGATAACGCAGTCAGCAAGACCGTAAATTTTCCGTTCGAAGCGACAATCAGAGACGTTGAAACTGTTTTCAGGCTAGCTCACACACTTGGCTGCAAAGGCGTAACCGTATACCGCGACGGCTCCCGCGACGAGCAGGTTCTCAACGTTGGCGGCGGCAAAAAGGGTACACGACAGTCAGAGAATACAAGGGTAACACCCCGTGCACGACCCGAACGCACGGTCGGTGTGACCGAGCGCGTGAAAATAGGCTGTGGGAACTTGTATGTTACAGTAAACTCAGATGAAAAGGGAATCTGCGAAGTATTCACCAGCCTGGGCCGGAACGGCGGCTGTCCTTCACAGTCAGAAGCCGCGGCACGTCTGGTATCAATGGCCCTGCGTGCAGGCGTAGATGTTCAGGAGATAATAGACCAGCTCAAAGGTATCCGATGTATGTCTACGATCAAGCGCGGAGCCATGTCAGGCGGAATCAAGGTGCTTTCCTGCCCTGACGCCATGGGTAAAGTCATTGAGCAGTATCATCTCAGCTCACGCGATTCTTTCACCAAGAATGTAGCGCCGGCCAAGGAAACCAAATCCGCCGACAAGAAAGATCTGCTGCTTGACAACGCGGAGCCAGGTTATTCATGCCCGGAATGCAACGAACCCCTGGAACACGAAGGTGGCTGTGTAATCTGCAAATCCTGCGGCTATTCAAAATGCGGCTGACGATTTAAAAATTTCTGAACAGCCGCCGACGCACTGAAGCCCGTCGGCGGCTGTTTTATCTTAAAAACATGTACAGCC
>CAZMWO010000153.1:0-7820 GCA_964569565.1 uncultured bacterium
GGGCGAACACGCAGGTAATAGCAATGCTGATAAATGCAGCCAGCAGCAGAAAGCGTCTTTTCATAGTAAGCCTCCTCAAAATTCTCATACATAATTTATCATGAAAACTGATGATATGTATATGCGGTAAGTGGTCATGCTTTGTTGATGGTTCAACCCATAATTTGTTTTTAACATGTTTGTCGTGGATTGACTAAAGGTCGTTTCGCAGCTAACATGTGTGCGTTCCGATAAATCAACAGCAGCTTACGCGACAGCGTTTGAGGTTTACGAGACGGCTGTGTGACAACTGCTTACGGTAAGGTGATAAATGTCTAACCCTGAACGAATAAATATTCCGTGGCGCACTGCCCTGCCGATGATCTGGAACTACGCCAGAACCAGAATCGGTGAACAGATCAGCGCTGTTACCTTTATCATTTTGTATCTGGTTGGCTTCAAAATGCTGGTGCTCAACACGCCGCCGACTGATGCACTGCAGATTTCGGCCGGTATCGGTATGGTCGTGCTTGGCCTCGCATTTTTTCTTGAAGGCCTTTTCCTCGGGCTGATGCCGCTTGGCGAAAGAGTAGGGGTGCAGTTGCCCCAGCGTTGCAGCATAATGGTTATCATGTTTTTTGGTCTGCTGCTCGGAATTGGCGCAACTCTGGCAGAGCCGGCCATCGCTTCGCTCAGACTGGCAGGTATTACTGTCACACCCTGGGAAACACCGCTGCTTTTCCGTCTGCTGGAAATCGACACAAGCAGTCTGGTCATGGCTATTGGTATCGGCGTTGGTTTTGCGGTGGCTTTTGGTATGGCGCGTTTTTATTACGGCATTCCGATCAGGCCGTTCATTTTTATCATGGTGCCGTTGTTGCTCGCCCTTTCGGCCTGGTGTCTGCGCGACAAGAGCCTGGCCGGCATAGTTAATCTCGCGTGGGATACCGGTGGTGTCACCACCGGCCCGGTCACAGTTCCGCTGGTGCTTGCTATGGGTATCGGCGTCAGCCGCTCTGCCGGCCGACAGGAAGGCGGCGCCTCGGGCTTCGGCGTGGTGGCCCTTGCCTCGTTATTCCCGGTGCTGGGAGTGCTTATTCTGGGCATCTTTCTCAATGCATCTACACCTGAACCGATAGCGGTAACCGAGTTTTTTGCGCTGGCCAACCGCAATAACGCCCTCATGCTTGTGCCATCCGAGGAAAAACTGGCTGCCACCGCTTTTCAACGCGGTGATGAAGCTGCGCGTCGTGCTTATTATGGCGATGATGAAAAGTATGGCCTCGCTTTACGCTCTCTGGAAGATGAAGAGCGTCGCCGCGAACTGCTCGGCCGCATGTCATTGCAGGACTGGCTTACCCAGCGAGCTTCTTCGCATGAACGTGCAGTCATTGCGTCGGTAAAATCAGCTGCTCTGCAATCTGAAGTTAAAAGCGGCAATCAGTTCGGTGAAGTTATTAAAACCGAGTCCGGGCTTGCCTTTCGAGCCGTCATTCCGATAGTGCTTCTTCTGGTTGTCGTTCTGGTCTTCATGTTGCGCGACCGGCCGCGCCGGCCAGATGAAGTCGTTCTCGGTATCGTTTTTGCTCTGGTCGGCATGGCGATTCTGACCAGTGGCATCAGGCTCGGGCTGGCCCCGCTGGGCGATCAGGTCGGCCGGCCGCTTCCGCAGGTATTCAGAAGCGAAACTCACGAAGAAGGCCGCGTCATACTCGAGCCTTTCGAGCCAGAATCGGTTCTGACGGCTTTTACACAACACGGCGAGGCCAGCAGATTCTTTTATTTCAGAGATCGTGCCGGAACCCCGCGCCCGGTGCCATTCGAGCCTTCGCGCTACGATGCTGAGAATCACCGTTACGAGCATGTTGTCGAGCGCCCGCCGCTGTTTGGCCCTGAGCTGACACTGGTCGGTATCGCGCTGGTTTTTCTTTTCGCCTTCGGAATGGGCTATGGCTCGACCGTGGCTGAACCGGCTCTCAGCGCGCTTGGCAGTACTGTCGAAGATCTGACGGTTGGCATGGTGACGCGTACCGGTGTGGTCCGCACCGTTTCTCTCGGAGTCGGTATGGGCCTGCTGGCTGGTGTTGCCCGCATTCTTTACGGTTTTTCAACGGGCTGGCTGCTGATTCCTTCTTATCTGGCGGTTCTGCTCCTTACCTGGTTCACTGAAGATGATTTCGCCAGCATTGCCTGGGACTCAGGTGGTGTCACTACCGGGCCGATCACCGTGCCGCTCGTTCTTGCAATGGGTCTGGGCATTGGCGGCGAACTCAAAGTCGTCGATGGCTTCGGTATCGTTGCCATGGCTTCGGTTTTTCCGATTCTGACGATGCTTGTTTATGGCATCATGGTGCAGAGACGCCAGCGCCGGATACTGCAGGCCGACACGGAGGAAACCCATGAAGCTTGAACTTCGCGAAGCGGCCCGCATCACCCTGATGACTCATCACGACCTCAGCGGCAAGGTTATCGAACTCTTTACATCATTGGGAATCTCGACATTACTGGTTGAAAACGCAAGATGCGTCAGACAGAACGTAAACCCCGGTTTGTTCGGGTTTTCGGGGCTGCGTTTCGATTTCAGTGATGCGGCCAGTGAAATCTATCGCCTGACTGTCAGCCGGGAAACGGCAGCACCGTTGCTGTGTCGTCTCATTGAGAGTCTCGATCTGAAAACGCCGGGTCGCGGAGCCATTTATGCTCAGGATCTGCTGGAAGTCGGCTGTCAGACCCTTCCTGTGATAAGCGTTGAACCGGCACGTTCAGAATGTCTGCTCAATGAGCTCACTCTGATAACAGGCATTCAGACGAAATCCGGCGGCGGCGAAAATCTTTATAAAGTCGCGCTGAAGCTGGGAGCCGGCGTTCCTGTGGTAGGCATCGGCATTGGCACCGGTATTCGTGATCGGCTTGGTCTGTTGCGAATCACGATTTCACCAGAGAAAGAACTGGTATATCTCATGGTTCCCGGCCATGATGCCAACGGCCTGCAACGTCTGCTCATCGAAGAAGGTCATATCGACAGGCCTGGTGGCGGCTTTTTATATCAGACGCCGATAAGTGGTGGTATCGTTGACCCTCTGCTGCGCATCGGCCGCCAGGAACACGCTGCCAGCATCGAGCAGATCATTGCCGCCATCGACGACCTCAAAAAGAGTACGGCCTGGCGCAAGCGTTTCTTCGGCGTAGACGATAATCATGGCAATGGCGGCCCAACCACTTTTACTCATCGTGAAATCAGTTTCTTCTGCCACGAAGGGCAGGGCGACAATTTCGTGCAGGCCGCAATGCGGGCCGGCGCCGCCGGTGCGACCATGTCGCGGGTGCGCACCCTTTATCTGCAGGGCGAAGATGCCGGTCGTCATGTTTCCTGCGAACACGGAATTCTGTGCGTTTCTGAAGACATGGAAATGCCGGTTCTGCAGGCGCTTGGCGATATCACCGACACCTGCCCCGAGAAAGACTGGTTACTGCAGTCGGTTCCGGCAACTTCGGTCTTTACCTACAAGCGCAGCTGACGCTTCTGACAGGTTATTCTCGCAGGCGTTCGTGTGTTTGCTGCCCCATCCTCTCTATTGCGCCTGCCTGAATTGTTTAAGGGCGGGTAAGGCCTTCGCTGTCGATCAGCCATTTGTAGCTGGTCAGTTCGGGAAGAGCCATCGGGCCGCGTGCATGCAGTTTTTGCGTGCTGATGCCGATTTCGGCGCCCATGCCGAACTGTGCGCCGTCGGTGAATGCAGTCGAAGTATTAACGTAGACCGCGGCCGCATCGACTTCGTTGCAGAATCTTGCGCTGGTCTGCCGGTTGCCGGTAATTATCGCTTCGCTGTGGCGGGTGCCGTAACGGGCAATGTGCGCCATCGCTTCGTCGAGGTTGTCGACGGTTTTGATCGACAGGCGATAGTCGAGATGCTCTTTGCCAAAAGACTTATCATTTGCGGGCAGCAACAGGTTGGTCGGGTATCTGCCGTTCAGCGCCTGATATGAGCGTTCGTCGGCTTCGAGAACGACTGATTTGCCAGCCATCGGCGCGAGCAGGTCGTAAAGATCGCTGAGGCGCGAACTGTTGACGATCAGACATTCAAGGGCATTACAGACGCTGACGCGGCGCGTTTTGGCATTGAACAATACTTTTCGGCCGAGTTCGAGATCGCCGTCAGCGTCGAAATAGGTATGGCAGACACCAGCGCCCGTCTCGATCACCGGCACTTTCGAGCCGTTGCGCACCGAATCGATCAACCCCTGCGACCCTCTCGGAATCAACACATCGACGAGACCGACCGCATTCATCAGTTCAGTCGCCGCCTCACGCTGTGGCGGCAGCAGTTGCACGACATCAGGTGAAATGCCGCAGGCTGCGAGACTTTCGTGAATCAGCGCGGTTATCGCTTCGTTAGAATGAGCTGCATCCTGCCCGCCTTTGAGCACCGACACGTTGCCGGTTCTAAAGCAGAGGGCAAAGACATCGAAAGTGACATTCGGCCGGGCTTCATAAATGACGCCGACGACACCGAGCGCGACGCGGATCTTTTTTAGATGCAGGCCGTTTGGCATTGTGCGTTCTTCAAGAATCTCGCCGACCGGCGACTGCATGCCGGCCACATTGCGCAGATCGCCGGATATGGCTTTAATGCGCTCAGCAGTAAGCATCAGACGATCGTAGCGCGGGTCGGTTGCCGGCATACGCTCCAGGTCGAAGCGGTTGGCTGCCAGCAGGCTTTCGATGCTCGCTTCGGCCCTTTCTGCGAGGTCGAGCAGAACTCTGCGGTTGTGGTCTTCATCGACTCTGACCATCAGGCGCGTAGCCTCTCTGGCTTTGATCAGCTGTTCACCTGTTGTCATTCCGTTTTCTGCCTTTCATCAACATTCATGGAAAAAGATAAAGATAATCATAATGCACCAGCGGCTTGTATTTGGGGTCGGCGCGGTGTTCGTCAGCTTTCTGACGGTCATACTGTGCCCTGCCGATTCCAATCAGTCGCTTATCCTGATCGATTATGCGCAGCAGATCGCCTTTCTTGAAATCGCCATGCATGCTGGTAACGCCAGCCAGCAGCAGACTGGTCGCTTTTTTCGAGTAGAGTGCGTTGCGCGCGCCTTCGTTGATGTGAACTTCCCAGCGGGTGAAATCGGCCGAGCAGGCTATCCACTTCTTGAACGCCGGTCGCGGGTCACCCGGAACGAAGCGGGTATGCGCAACCTTTTCGTTGTTTCTGGCAAGGTCGAGCAGAATGTTGGGGCGGGTGCCGTTGGCAATGTGCACGGCAATGCCCGCCGCTGCCGTGTTCTGGGCTACTCGGCCCTTGGTCAACATGCCGCCGCGGCCAAAATTGCTCTTTTTCGCGGTAATAAAGCCTGACAGGTCAGTTGTGGTGCCGGCAATTTCTTTGATCAGCTGTACACCTTCGTCGCCAGGGTTGCCGGTGTAAATACCATCGACATTACTGAGAATGAAGTAGGCTTCGGTGTTCATCATGGTTGCGACCAGACCTGCCAGTTCGTCGTTGTCGGTGAACATCAGCGCGGTTACCGAAACAGCGTCGTTCTCGTTGATGATCGGCACTATTTTGTGCTCGAGCAGCGTCGTCAGGCAGTTTTTCATGTTCAGATAATGCTCGCGGGTCCTGAAGTCCTCTTTGGTGACGAGCACCTGCGCACAGGTTATTCCGTGGGCCTCGAACAGCGAAGCATAGGTGGAAACCAGCTTGATCTGCCCGACCGACGACAAAAGCTGGCGCTCAGAAACCGGGTCCTTTTTCGGCAGATGGGTCACCATACCGCGCCCCGATGCAACGGCGCCAGAAGAAACCAGAATGATTTTTATTCCCTGTTTATGAAGAGTTGCAATCTGGTCGGTAAGATGCGAAATACGCTCGAGATCGAGCTTTCTATCAGGTCTGGTTAATACATTCGAGCCAATTTTTACGGTGATCGATTTATACATGTGTATTGCCTGGTTATTTGGCGTTATTTCGTAAATATACTAAATAAAGCAGATTTAAATACCTGGTTCATAGAAAACATTAAGGGCGCAGGCGGGTTTCTCATGAGCGAAAACTTCGAGCCAGGCTGCTTTGGGCGCAAAGCCATAGCTTTTCACAATTAGCTTGCGGCTGGTGAGAGTTGTAGCGAATGAGATTCCGCCGAGAGCCCGAATAAGCGATATGTCTTTGGACGTTCATATTGTTTTTGCAGAATTTCATAACAGCTATTTACTGAGGCTCTCTATCTTTTGGAACGAAGTGAGCAGGCCCTTGATCAGCGATGAGCTGAAGCCCTGGTGTTCCATTTCGTTGAGACCTGAAATAGTTATGCCACGCGGAGTCGTGACCTTGTCGATTTCAGCTTCGGGATGGCTTTTGCCTTCGATAACCAGCTGAGCCGCACCCTTGACCGTCTGCGATGCAATTTTGAGTGCCATGTCTGAGCTGAAGCCAATTTCGATGCCACCCTGGGTGGCAGCGCGGATAAATCGCAGCGCGAAGGCGATGCCACAGGCGGCCAGCACGGTGGCTCCGGCCATAAGTTCTTCGGGGATGAACATTACGCTGCCGAGCTTTGCAAAGAACTGTTCGACTTCCTTTTCCTGCTCGGGTGCCGCATTGATGGCGGCAAGACAGGTCATCGATTCACCGATCGCCACTGCGGTGTTTGGCATCGCCCGGAAAATCGCATGTTTGCCGCCCGTCAGCTCGACGAGCTTTTTATTCTCGATGCCGGTTGCCAGAGAGATTACAATGGCGCTGCGGTCGAGATGATTTTTGAGCTCTTCACAGACTTCTGCTACCTGATAGGGTTTAACCGCCAGCAGCACAATTTTTGCGCCTTTTACCGCTGCCGTATTGTCATTGCCGGTTGTAATTCCTTCGTTAGCCAGCGCTGCCAGCATGTCGGCGCGGCGGCGGGTGACATGAATCAGTTCAGGCTTAATCGACCTCGTGTAGAGCAGTCCGCGTGCTATGGCCGAGCCAAGATTACCGCCGCCGATGATTGCAATTTTCTTATTCATCTTTTTTCGCCTTTTTGCGTGTTGCTGGTTTTTTAGTCTTAGTCTTCGCCTCAACGCCTGCGGAATACGGAATCGGCTTTTCTTTGACAGCCCGTATAACCGGCAGGATCTTGCTGAAATTCACCGAAAATCCCTTGAAATGCTGTGATTTTAGAGTTGCGTCTTCATCATAGATGCCCTGCAGCGCAAAGCTGTTGCCTTTGCGGAAATACAGCGTGGCAGTGCGCTCAATCGGGTGAATCAGCCAGAATTCTTTGACTCCATGTTTTTCATAGAGATAGCGCTTCTTGACCTGGTCTTTCGATGAAGTCGATGGCGACAATATTTCAATGACCCAGTCGGGTGCGCCGACGCATCCCTTTTCATCGATTTTGTCAAGGTCACATATTACCGAGATATCAGGCTGTACAACGTTCGAACAGCTCCTGGACGTCTCGCCTGCTTCCGCCAGCCTTACGTCGAAGGGGGCTATAAAAATTTTACATGGCTTATCACCGATAAATGATTTAATGCTGAAAGCCAGATCCAGAAGAAGCTCCTGGTGGGCGGTGCTGGGGGCTGGCGACATGTCGTATACCACCCCGTCGATGATTTCGCACCGCTGCTCGTCTGGCCAGGTCAGGTAATCGGCGTAGGTGAATCTTTCTTCCTCGAATTTTCCTGCTGGAAGGGTCATGGCATTCTCCTTGGGATCAAGCACTGCTGCCGCAAATTATAAGCTCAAATCAGATGTGATGCAAGACCGCCAGACACGTCATCTGGCCGTTTATTCAAGACAGTTTTCGTGCTATCATGAGACTACCGGAGGGATGCGCTTGGAAATTCTGTTCTT
>CAZMWO010000154.1:0-7773 GCA_964569565.1 uncultured bacterium
CGCCCTAGTAGATTCAGCGAACTGTGTGTTTTAGCCGACTTTATTTATGCAGTTTGCAATAAATTCAGGGAAGCTTTAGAACGACGCCAACACAGCCGTGATCGGAAATGCCTTCTTTGAAGCCGCTGACCCAGCTTTTGCCTTCTTTTTTGAGACCTCTGTTAACATATATGAAATCGATCTTTTCTGAGCCCTGACCCTTGTCTTGAAATGATTTAGGCCAGTAAGTACCGCCAGAATCTTCAGATGCGTCAGTCATACTCTGGTTGACCAGATTGATGTTGGCAGACCCTTGATGCGAGTTGAAATCTCCCATCAGAATCGAAGGCTCCGACCGGCTCGCAACAATCTTGATGATCTGTTGCAACTGCAGATTTGATTCGGTATTGTTCAAACTGAGATGAGTGACGAACACTCTGACTTTGCCTTTATCGCCGAGATCGATCAATGCCTCGAGACAGCCGCGCTGCTCATTCTCTTCTTTGGCGCGATAGAGTTTGTGGTTCTTGCTCCAGACGATCGGAAACCTAGAGAAAATAGCGTTTCCCATACCGATCACAATCAGCCCGAAGCGGTGATTTTCGCCATAAACCCGGTATTTAAGACCGGAATGCATACCAATCAGAGCCGGCTGATCAGACAGACCGCCTCGCAGATCAGCAGTCGAAATTTCGGTGCAGCCGGCAATATCGAACTTCTGGTTCTTCAGCAACCATGCCGCTCTTAAAAGATTCTGAGGTTTGCCACCGACCTCGTTGAGCCCACCGCGGTCATTACCGCGGCCATAAGCGATATTGTAAACCGCAACGCGCAGCTTGTCAGAAGTGAGTTTCGCTGCTTCGCCGCCAGTCAGCTTTTGTATGATTGTCTGCACGCCTGACACGACCTGTTCTGCCAGACCGGCATGAAGAACAGTATTCGTAAGCAGAAGCAGCAGACACGCAATCGCGAAAGCTCGCGCGGGTCTTCGCAATGAAATCATATCAGTCCTCCTTGGGGCCTTCTATCTTCATCTGCTTGAGCAAATCTCCGGGTGACATTGCCGGCGGCTCATTCTGCCCGGCATCGTGCTCATTCGTTTCATCAGGCATTTTCACTCCAGAATCGTTCTCTGGCTCTGCTGGCGGGCGGTTCAGGCTGGCGGGAAAATCTGCCCAGAAAGCTGACTGCCGGTCGGATATTTCTGAGGCCGCGTAAGCTGAGCCCGAGATGACTGCAGCATAAGAGCTCTCAAGATCATGCTTTGCACCGGCGGCTTCTATGCGCAGCCGGCCCTGTAACAGAGCGACTTCGGTGCTCTGCAATTCCTTGATCACGCCGAATGAGGTTCCTACAACGATTATCTCAGCATCGTCGGTCGTAACCGTAAAGGGCTTTGCGCTCTCGCGCTTCTTTATCTCAATAAAGGCATGGCCACGTGCAATCTGCACGTTATCTTCGCTGACAACAAAACTGCCGGGCCCGGCCAGTTTTATCGTGCCGATCTTCTGATTTTCGACAATGCGTGACTCGCCGGCCGCCAGTTCAAAAACTTCTGAATAAGCCGGTGAAGTCGGCTCCTCCTTTACCGGGGGCCGACCGGATTCAGGCGCATGCGCGATTACTGCCGGCGGCACAGCTGGCACTTCCGGCTCCGGAATTGCTGGCACGGCTACAGGAGAAGGAGTCTGCACACGGGTTTCCGGTGAACTGAGCAGCAACCCTGCGATGATGATAAGCAACGCACCGGCGGCCAGCAGAATGTATCGCATATAGCCGGTAGAAGCAGGTGTTGGTGCCGCATCAATCTTCTGCATGACATTGGCGACCAGATCGACCTCTGCCTTGACTTCGAATCTGGCTAACGCTTCAGCGCCACGCTGCGCGGCCTCAAGTTCAACCAGGCAGTCGGTGTGTTCTTCGAGATATTTTTTTATGGCAGCATGCTGTTCGGCGGGCAGGTTGCCCTCCATGTAGTCGAACAGTTCGCTTTCGCCCGGTTTGTATTCCATATTTCACCTTAATCCAGATCAAACCCAACTTAACTTGAGCTCACAACCACTATCTATAAAGTATTTCGCTCAATACTCAAAAAGGTTACAAAAAAAATTATTTATCAGACCCATTCGAACCAAGATTTTCGCCGAGTATTTTTCTGGCTCTGAAAAGCCTTACCTTAACCAGTTCGAGAGAAATTTCGAGAATATCGGCAATCTCTTTGCAGCTGCGCTCGAGAAAATAATGTAACCAGACCGTCATTTTAAGATCGTCGCCCAGCCCGTCAAAGGCTTTGAGAACTTTTTCGCGCTGTTCCGCCCTGACCTGAACATCGAGCGGGTCAGGAAACTCGGCCGGCAGATCGAGAACTTTCGCAGGGCGCCGGCTTTTGCGCAGATATTGATAACAATGATACACAGCAATCTTGAGAACCCAGTTGGTCAGCGAACGCGTCTGATCGAAGCGGGCAAGGCTATTGTATACTGCTATCAGTGCATCCTGGGTCAAGTCGCGCGCTTCTTCGGGATTGCGGGTGTAATGAAGTGCCATACCATAGATACGGTTCTGATAGCGCCTTACGATATCGGCAAAAGCGTCTCTTTGCCCGGCCAGAATCTTTTTGACCAGAAGAGCATCGGCTGCAACGTCATTGGTTTCAGATCTATGATTCATCTCTTGCCTGCCACTGATATCAACACCTTACGCCTCGTTAAATAAATTGTAAACAGTTCGCTGGAGCGCCCACTATCTTTGCAGCAACTCAAAAGGCAGCACTGATTCCATCTCTACTGATTTCGCAGTAATTATCTGCCGTGCTGCCAGAGTATTGTCTGACCGCTGATCACGACCATTGTCCGGCGCGTTTTTAAAGCGGGATCAGGTAAGAAACTCTGCCGGCTCTCTGAGACGTGCTCGCCCAGCAGATAAGCAAAGCCCTTGAACCCGCTGTCTTTGCCGATTTTAAGTCGGCCATGCGGAATCATGAACGACAGTTTCGTCTTTTCAGTATCAAAAAGTCGGCTCAGGCCGATATCGCCCTTCTGCAGAATACTGAACAGCAGTTGTGAATCTGCATCTGTTTTGATGCCATCAAGATTTATCGGTGCTCTGACTGAATATACACGACCAAAGCCGCGCAGATCGACGTTCGACAATTTGAGAGAGTTCTGGTCGGCAGAAATCACGTCACCATAAAAACACAGGCCCTGATCGCCCCAGGTAAGATGGTCGATCATCTGCTGCCAGCTCGAAAACTGCTGACAGACCCGGCCAGAAGTGAAGGGAATACCGGTTGCTTCAACAATCTGCTGGTTCTCGAGCAGATTGTAGCGCCAGTCTCTGCTTACAGTTCTGACTTCGCTGCGGGTCAGGCGTTCGATTTCGACAGAACCGTCTTTCTGCCAGACGGCGCCAACCATTGATTCATCCAGGTTGAAGACAATGTCGTAATGCCGCAGCGGTTCAGGAATAGCCATATCAAGAATTCTGATCTGGAAAACTGCCGACACGTTTGAGGTTCCGGCGCCAACCACTGCATGTGCCGAAATGCGAATATGGCCGATACGATCGGCTGAATCGACAATCATATCTTTTGCAATCGGCTTGAGCTCGACAACTTCAAGCTGAGCGGCAACCTTTTTGAATCTGTCGGCAAAGGTCGAAACCAGCAGATTCTGGCTATGAGTAAGATCGACAGCAAGTTTTTCGGAACCACCTGCACGCAAAAAGTCATAATACGGCGAACCCGCGAGATTGGCGCCCTGGCGAAGTCGAAAGACAGCCTCTTCTATTGCGCCCTCAGCAGCGAAAAATGCTTCTTCGTTATCCTGTGAATGCTTTAAGAGCCAGGCAGATTCGCGATAACGGTTATAAAACATAAAAATAAAAATCAGCACAACCACCGACAATCCCATTATAACAGTCACCAGGGTCTGCGCCCTGCGGTTAGATGATACTGCTGTTGTCATGGCTCAGCCCCGAACTGATATTTCAAACGGCGATCATTGCTGACAGAAGCCCAGAACGGGTCTCTGACCCAGCTCGCCAGATGCCTGGGCGCCAGATGCAGCACGGTTTTAACCGGTTCGCTCTTCTGTGAATGCTGTTCGATGCTCGCAATAACCCTTACCAGTTGCGCATCGTTGATTGTTTCACAGTGTAAGGTAAACTCGACATTGATTACATCATTCAACAGTGCCCGCCCGTTTCGATATAGAGTTCCCGGAACCGAAGCTTTTCCAGACTGTTGAAAACGGTATTCGACATACTCTGCGTGCTGTGGCATGCCATCTTTGCCATAGACCGGCAATCCGGCGGCCATGGCAAATCTGCCGATACGAAGAGTTCGGCCGGCATCGGCTGCTGCAATATCAGAACCCGCTTCTCTTATGTCGTTTTTGAGCATTTCGACGGCAAGACGCAAACTTGAGGTCTGATCGAGCTTCGTCATGCCAAAATTCATGTAGGTTGACGCCAGAGCAAACAGCTGCGTCAATACGAGCAGCAACGCCACCAGCAGGGCAGCGGCGACCGCGATTTCCGTCAGCGTAAAGCCTTTTCGCGTCATTGCAAAACCCCGCTGACCGGGTGATGATTGGCGACCAGCGTAGCCAGAGACTGAGTCTTCAGCAAAGAATCAGTGAATGAGGTAGTCACGGTAATGCTTATCAGCCGGTCGGGAACCAGCTCGACAATCGCCAGCCGTGTGCTCAGCTGCGAGCGCAAAGCTGTCGGCACAGTAAGCTCAGAACTGCCTGCCAGCAGCTTGAGCCGCTGATAAGGCTGACTCTTGTAAGTCTCAAGAAAGCTGGTATTGATGGTCGCAGCAGCGTCTTTAACGGCGGCTTCGCGAATCAGCGACCCAGTCGCAGTCAGGTGATGCAGCAATGGCAGCAGGCAGATCGACAACAGCACCATGCCAAGAAGAACCTCGATGATTCCAAGCCCATTGCGACTCTCAGGCCTTTTTTTCGAATTCATACTCACCTCGCCGGCGATCTGACTTTGACTTGTCACACCCAGGGGCACGATTACGGTCAGACGAGACGGGCGCGCAGAATATCGTGCAGATGCAGAAAGCCGACGACTTTGTCGTTTTCGACAACGGGCAATGAAGTGATTGATTTGTCTTCCATGCTTTTGAGGGCTTCCATGGCCAGGCGGTCGGGAAAAGTGTGGCGTGGGTTGGCCGTCATAACCTGGCTTATCGACACATCGAGATTGCAGCTGTCGCTGCGTTCGAAGAAACGGCGCAGGTCACCGTCGGTAAAGACCCCGAGCAGGCGCTCATCAACCGAGCAGACAACCAGCGCACCAAAACCGCCGCGCGACATTTTTACAATGGCATCGCGCAAAATGGTTTCTGGCGATACTTTTGGCACCGCGGTGCCGGCGTGCATCAGATCACGAACGATAAGAAAACGGCGACCGAGGCTGCCAGACGGATGCAGCCGGGCAAAATCTTTTTCTTTAAAACCACGTGCCTCGACCAGAGCGCCTGCGAGAGCGTCGCCCAAAGCCATGGCCACCGTCGTCGAGCTTGTCGGCGCCAGGTTCATCGGACAGGCTTCACGCTCAACGCTTGCATTGATGACGACATCAGACATGCGTGCCATGGTCGAATCGGTGTTGCCGACCATCGCGATAATACCGGCCCCAACCCGGCGGAGAAACGGAATCAGCCGCACCATTTCTTCGGTTTCACCAGAATTTGAAAGAAGAAGAGCGATATCACGCTCTCTTATCATACCCAGATCGCCATGCAAGGCCTCGGCCGGGTGCAGAAAAAACGAAGCCGTGCCGGTACTCGACAGGGTAGAAGAGATCTTTTTGCCGACCAGGCCTGATTTGCCCATTCCGCTGACGATAATGCGACCCGGACTGGTCAATATCAGGTCGACAGCTTTTACCAGCTCATCACCAAGATTTTCTGAGGCTTTCTGTAAAGCTTTGATTTCGATATCGAGAATGTTTTTTGCCGATACAAGCGGATTCTGGTTCATTTCAGGCACCTTCGCATAAATTGGCAGCGTTGCCGCACCGCGCCATGATAACACAAAGCATACTGCCGTTGAGTCGTGGCCGCAATTTGTTTCGCAATTTTCCGGCTGATAATGTATACTTTAAAGCCAGCAAAATTATGAGCAGCACCAATTCAATACCACAGAACTGGCAGGAAATTCTTGTCGGCTCACTCAATTCAGATAGAGCCGACGAAAAACTGCTTGCCCTCGATTTTCTGTGTCAGCAAAGTTCTTTGAGCCTCGACTTTGCCAGACAACTGATGCCTTTGATCGTTGAGTCGGTCGTGCATCACGACACGCAGGTGCGCTATTTTGCCCGCAAAGCGCGCAATCATTTTTTTGAGTGCTTTCCAGAAATCGAGTCGTCCGCGCAGGAAGAAAAAGCCTTTAAACTTGATCTCAAAGAAGGCGAACAGCTGACGACACAGCAGATTCTGTTGCACAAAATGCGCCTGGGCAGCCGTTATGTCGTCTTCGAGGCCATGGAAAGGCTCACCGAGAGCGGCGACAGGTCGCTAGCAACGCCTCTTCTCGAATATCTGCTCGCAGAAAAAGATGAATACAAGGTTTCTTATCTTGTGCGCTGTATCAGCAGAATCGATGACCCGCGCATACCAGATGTGCTCGAAGATTTTCTCGACAACGAAGACCCCCGCATCGTCGCCAACGCCCTCGAATCACTCTGCGAATACGAGCGGCCCCAGCTTGAAGATAAACTCATCGACTTCGCCACCTCATCAGACAACCGCATTCGCGCCAATGCGGTAAAAGGGCTGCACAAATATGCGCCAAAACTGGCTGAAAGCCATATTGCCGAAATGATAAAAAGCCAGAGCATAGCCCTGCAGGACTCCGGTGTCTACCTGCTGAGGGTTTTGCGCCCTTCCAACCTAAGCGAACTGCTGCCAATAGCTCAGCACTCAAGATACGCAACAGTTCGTCTTAAAACTCTCGACATCATGCCGCCAACCTCTGATGAACAAGAGTTCGCAGATTTGATGCAGAAAGAAGACCTCGAAAAGCCAGACCCCAAACGCGACCTGATACTGCTCGCATTTTTTCTTGGCCTCGGTGTCGCACTGCTTCTGCTTGCCGACCCGGGGCATAAAAGGCTTTTGTCACTGTTCTTTCTTATAATTTCTGCTGTCACACTGCTTTCGCACGAAAAAACACGCACCAGCATTCAAAAAACAGCCCTTTCAATGGGCTTTATCAGCTCTCTGGCCTGGGGTAACACCCGCCTGATGGTTCTGCCAACGCTGATGGGTCTGTGGCTGACCTGGAACAACCAGCAGCTCAACCGCCTCGGAAAAATCGAAAAGGCACCGCCGCATACAGTTTACGCCTGGTTTTTTGCCATCGCCGCCATCATCATTCATCAGGTCACCCAGGATGAACTGTCAATGACTTTCGGACTGATCAGCAAACTTGGTGCCGAAGGCCTCAGGCTGCCCCAGGTAATCGCCGACATGGCCAGCCGTCAGACCAGATTCGAACTGGCAATTTTCGCCATAGTCTCGATAATGACAATTTTAATATTGAGACTGAATACCATTTTCCCGCCAAAAAGCCTCAGCGAAAATCCGAAAAAACGGCTCTTCGTCACCACCATGGTCTGCCTGGCCATTCTTATGCTGCTGAATCTTTTTCACTACTGGGGTCTTAAACTCCAGATGCGAATCAGCGGCGTAAACAGCCATCTCGCCATCCTCAAACAGCTGCAACCCTAGTCCTCTGTCACATTTGAATTGTGGGGTGAATTTAAGCTGAATGC
>CAZMWO010000155.1:0-7740 GCA_964569565.1 uncultured bacterium
GAAAAAACGGTTTCTTATTACATCGAAAAGCCGATCGTTTTCAAAGATATGGCTAACCTGCCGCTGCTCATGAAAAAGCTTAACAGCAGCGCTGACAACGAATTTGTGCCGGCAATGCTGGCAAGAGTGTCGCGCAAGCATGAAGAGGTCAAAAGCCGCGGTCTGATCGTCTGATCGCCTGACATCGATAAAACAAAAGCCCGCAGGCACTGCTGCCTGCGGGCTTTTCCGTTACCGGGGTTACTTGTTGACCTGAAAACTGACATCACCTTTTTCGAAGAAGGCGACGATCTGTTTAACTGCGGCAACACCAGCGTTGACGTTGGCTTCTTCAGTCTGGGCGCCAAGTTTTTTGGGAGTGCAGTAGATGCGCTCGGCATACTCTTTTTCAATCTCAGCCAGACAGTCAGGAGCGACGTCAGCAACATATCTGAAGTCTTTGCGGGCGGCGAACAGCTTTTTCAGGCTTTCTTCGCAGACGACTTCCTTGCGGGCGGTATTGATCAGAACCGCGCCTTTGGGCATGCGGTTGAGCAGGTCGAAGTTGATCGACTTTTTGGTCTGGTCATTGGCCGGAATATGCAGCGAAACATAATGACAGGTGCTGTAGAGCTCTTCGACGGATTTTACTGCTTTGACGCCTTCAGCTTCGATCTTGTTGGCAGGAACGAATGGGTCAAAAGCATAGACTTCCATGCCAAAACCCTTGGCGATGCGGGCCACGTTGCGTCCGACGTTGCCGTAAGCGTGCAGGCCAAGCTTCTTGCCCATCAGTTCACTGCCTGATTTTCCGTTGAACTTGCAGCGGGCGATGTAAACCATCATGCCGAATGCCAGTTCGGCAACGGCGTTAGCGTTCTGACCGGGGGTGTTCATGGCCACGATCTTGTGGGCGGTGGCAGCGGCGAGGTCGATGTTGTCATAACCGGCGCCTGCGCGCACGATAATTTTGAGCTGGCCGGCGGCTTCGATGATTTCTTTCGAAGCGAGATCGCTGCGGATTATCAGAGCATTGGCGTCTTTGACGGCAGCTTTGAACTGGGCAACTTCGGTGTATTTTTCGAGCAGTTCGATTTTAAAATCAGGTTTATTGGCGATTACACCTTTCATCAGGCTGATCGCTTCAGGTGCGAACGGTTTGTCGGTAGCAACCAGAATTTTTTTGGTCATTTTGTTGTTTCCTTTCCTTTTCTTCTTTCCGGGCTCGGACTTTAGGTGTCAGTCGATAAAAACGGGGCGCCCCATTACGGCGCCCCGCCACAAAACGTCAGGAATTGGCCTTGTCGAACTTTTTGATGAAATCTGCCAGCTTCTGGCAGCCTTCGATCGGCATGGCATTGTAGATAGAGGCGCGCATGCCACCGACGCTGCGGTGACCTTTGAGGGTTACCAGACCTTCGGCTGAGGCTTCTTTGAGGAACTTGTCGTTGAGCTCTTCTTTGTCGGTGAAGAACGGAATATTCATCAATGAGCGATCCTTGCCGGGTTTGACATGTGCCTTGAACAGTTTGGAGTTGTCGATAGCGTCATAAATGATAGCAGCTTTCTTCTTGTTGAGTTCTTCGAAATAGGCAACGCCACCGAGGGCGAGCATGTGGTCGAATACCAGCTTGGCGATATAAATGCCATAGGTCGGCGGGGTGTTGAACATGGAACCTGCGTCGACGTGGGTTTTATAGTCGAGCATGGTCGGCAGGCCGCTGACCTTGCCGATCATATCTTCTCTGATGATTACGATGACGACACCGGCCGGCCCGATGTTCTTCTGGGCGCCGGCATAGATCATGGCGTAATCTTTGACATCGAACTTTTCACTCATGATATTCGACGACATGTCTGAAATCAGCGGAATGCTGACTTTCGGCGCTTCCATGCACTTTGTGCCATAAATGGTGTTGTTCGAGGTAATATGCAGGTAGTCAGCGTCTTTTCTGACTTTCTTGACATCGATTTCGGGGAAGAACGAAAAGGTGCTGGCTTCAGAAGAGGCTACTACGTTGACATCCATGCCGAGCTTTTTTGCTTCTTTGATTGCCTTGCCAGACCATTCGCCACTGTTGATGTAGTCAGCCTTTTTGTGAACGCCAAAATTCATCGGGATCATGGCAAACTGCATCGAGGCGCCGCCCTGCAGAAAAAGAACCTTGTAGTTGGCAGGAATGTCCATGAGCTTGCGCAGACCGGCTTCAGCTCCGTCGATGATCTTCTGGTAGGTCGATGAGCGGTGGCTCAGTTCCATGACGCTCATGCCGCAACCCTGATAGTTGAGCATTTCGTCTGCAGCCTGCTGCAGAACCTTTTCGGGGAGCACGGCCGGACCGGCTGAAAAATTGTAAACTCTTTTCGTCATAGTTATCTCCTGTTATATATTCTGTTGCCCCGGTTAAAATTCCCTTCCTGCTGGGCATTTTTATCTAATAGCACCGACCCGCAGTCAAGTCAACCCGTTTGCGTTCTTAAAAATGTTTGATTGTTGACTTAATGGCGCTGTGGTATTATTGGGAATAATACTATCGTAGAGAGGTTGCTGATGCGAAAACTCAGTGCCGGTTTGCTTATTTCAGCCATGTGCGGGTTGTTTACATGCCAGCCCGGTTTTTTGCTGCCACAGGCTGCCTGGGCGCAGGAAGAGGCTGTCGATTCCTCGAATCGTGAAAACGCCGAGATTCTTTTTGAAGAGGCCCTGGAGCTCAAAAAGACCGGAAACATGGCAGGGGCCATAGATTCTTTTGCCCGTGCCATTCGCCTCGACCGCACTATTCTTGCCAACGATGATCAGGGGCTTATCGAAGCTCTCAAAGCTGATTGCGAGGAAAAACTGAAAGCTTCGCCGGACGATGTAAAAATTCTTGAACTGCTGGGTTTCGTGCATGCAGTCTGCTACTCAGATTATCCCGCTGCAATCGCCTGCTACCAGAAAGTATACGAACTGGTAACCGACCAGACCATAAAAGATCGTACTGAAGCGCTGATCGAAAGACTCAAGCTTTCGTCAGAAGTGCAGCAGAGCTATCAGCAGGAAGTGTCGGCCAGCCTGCGTGACGAACGTCTCAAATCGTGGAGCGAAATGGAACGTGTCGATCGCTTTGGCGAAGAGGCCGCCCGCATGCAGCAGAAATCTGCCGATCTCGCCGAAGCCTACAAGACCAAGGACGAACTTGCCAACCGCGTTCCGCAACTCGAACAGGAACTCAAAGACTTGCAGGCAGAATACGACAAGGCGAACCGGCTGTTTTACAGCATGAGTGATAACGCTCTGTACGAACGCCGCCGCCGCCGCCTGAAAGATGACATTGCCGAAAAAGAAAAAGAAGTAGAGGCCGCCAAAGCAGAACTTCAGGAAGTCGAAACTTCGACAGCCACTCTCGAAAAAGAGTTGGCATCGAATGAAAAGGCCAAAGAGGCCAGTCCGGTCAGATCATACGAAGAATATGGCGGCTCAGAACCTGCTGATGATCAGGGCGGTGGCGATCTCCAGAATCCCGTCAGTGACGAAACCCCGGGCACTGATGAGCCTGCCGATGAGCCCGCCGATGAGACCACTGATGCGACCACTGATGCGACCACCGAAGAACAGCCTCTGCCGACGCCAGACAACCCTGATTTCCCGTCAGAACCGTCAGAACCGGCAGAACCGGCAGACGAAGGCCAGAATTCTTCTGAAGATACCGGGAAGAAGAGCATCGAGGACTATATCGACAATCTTTAAACCGGCTTAAGACTTAACCGGAAAGTGAACATAAGAAAACCGCCGACCCATGGGGCCGGCGGTTTTGTTACAGTTAAAGAGTCAGTGCTTCAACCGGGCAGGAAGAAACGCAGGCTCCGCATTCGATGCAGCCGTCGCCTTTGTATACAGCCTTGCCGTCTTTCATTTCAAGCACTTCTACCGGGCAGGTGCCGATGCAGGCGCCACATCCAACACAGGTGTCAGCGTTAACCTTTATAGCCATGACGATCTCCTTGATTATGTTAATCAAATTACATTGCAAAACTTAAAGCATAATAATAAATAAATCAGCGGATGTAAAGAATTAAAGAATTTGCTGCCGGCAGGCTTTTTGTTGTGCTAGAATTCTGGTGAATATCAGCCCAAATATCAGGAGCCGACATCATGTCAGACAACATTTTATCTCCTCTAAAGAAAATGAAAGCTCAACTTGAAAAGCTTGCCGGCCAGACGTTCAATGGCAAATATCTGGTGCCTTCTTTGTGGGTAACCCCGGGTAGCAATCTGCTTGATGGCAAAGCGCCTGTTCAAGTGCATCCTGGTGAGTTTTATCTGTCTCATATTGAAGCGGTTGAAAAACTTAAACTCTCAGATATCGACCCTCTGCGCTCTCTTAACTCGCAGTTGGGAAACGGCAGTGGCGGCAACTGGATAGCAGCTGAATCAATTTTCAATATTTTCGTCAGACTTACCGCTGCTTACGATCATGATGGCGACGGCAGTCTCGGTGGCTCGAAAAATGATATTACTCTCAACAGTCATGGTGTGCGTGAATCTGGCACTTTTCTCAAGGCAATCGCCATGCTTGGTTATGTCAAAGCCCTCGGCTGTACAACGATTCACCTTTTACCGGTCACAGCAATCGGTCATGATGGTAACAAAGGCGAGCTGGGTTCTCCCTATGCAATTCGCAATCCATACCGCATCGAAGCCAGTCTGGCTGATCCGTTGCTTGAAATGAGCGTAGAAGAGCAGTTCAGCGCCTTTATCGAAGCCTGTCATCTGCTGGGAATAAGAGTGATTGCCGAGTTCGTCTTTCGAACCGCCAGCAAAGACTCTGACTGGATCGCTGAACATCCCGAATGGTTCTACTGGGTCGACGAAAACGTGGCGGACCGCAAGATCGGCGAAACCGACCCTGCCGTTGCGGCAAGGCATTATGGCAACCCGATCTTCACCGCACAAGAACTTGAGATCATCAATAATAAAGTCAAGAGCGGCGATTTTAACGAGTTACCGCCGCCACCAGCCGGGTATCGCAGTTTTTTCAAGCTGCCGCCGGCAAAGCAGACCGTTAAATTCAACGCTCAGCACCAATATCGCGGCGAGGGTATCGATGCGCAGACTGGCAAAGCAACCAGCGTCAGAATTCCCGGCGCCTTTGCTGACTGGCCGCCCGATGACAATCAGCCGCCCTGGGGCGATGTAACTTACCTGCGCATGTATGTTGACGAGAACCGTGCCCAGCCTGAATTCAACTATATTGCCTATAACACCATCAGAATGTACGATAACCGCCTGGCCCGACCTGAACTTGCAAACAATGAGCTCTGGCAGACGATCATCGATCTCATTCCATATTACCAGAACGAATTCGCCATCGACGGAGTCATGGTCGATATGGGCCACGCCGTTCCGGTAAGCCTGATGCAGCAACTGATCAGCCGCGCACGGGCTGTCGATCCTGATTTTGCTTTCCTTTCAGAAAATTTCGAGATAAAACAGGAGAGCGTCGATGCCGGCTATAACGCGGTAGTTGGCTATGCCTGGTGGGTCGAGTACCGACGCGAGGGTATGTACGATCTGTTGAACCATATCGGCAACCAGGGCGTGCCACTGCCGTTCTTCGGCGCCGTCGAAAACCACAACACACCGCGCGCGGCAGGAAGAAGCGGTGGAGAGCTCTACAGCAGATACGCCTTTCTGGTTAACACTATGTTGCCAATGTCAGTACCATTCATACATTCCGGGCAGGAACTCGGCGAAACCATACCTGTCAATACCGGTCTGGATTTCTCCAATAAAGATCTTGAAAATCTCAAGGGCTGCAAGCTCGCGCTTTTTGACCTGTGCGGTTACAAGTGGGACGGCAGTCACCCGATGCTCGGGTTCATGCAGAAAATACTGCAGCTGCGCCGACAGTATTCGGTGGCCATAGACAGTTGCGATCGCGATTCTTTCTGCATGGTTCAAACCGGGCAGGCTGATGTGATCGGTTTTATCAGACGTGGCGAAGGCCAGCATGTGATGGTGCTTTTCAATCGCGATCTCGATAATGAACTGGCCGGCGAAGTCAGCCTTGAATGGTGCCTGCATACAGACTGCCGGCAGCTTGAAAACCTTCTGGCAGACAACATCAACCGCAAAGAATTCAGGACTGACAATCAGAGGCTGCATTACCGGCTCGAGCCCGGCGAATGCTGCCTGTTCGCGTGGAATTCATGATGACGGCTCATGACTGATGAACTGAACATAGAACGCGCGACCGCCCTGATTGCTTCTTCTGATGCCCGGGAGCGGCAGCAGGGCATCGTCATGGCTGTGCGTGGCGGTCTTGTTTCTCTGATTCAGCCGATCACCGAGATTGCCGGTAACGACAGCGACGAGGAAACCCGTTTCCTTGCACGCAAGGCCCTTGAACGCCTATCCGGCGATCAGATTGAGCATCCGGACGAAGACGCTTTTGCGCAATTGCCGGCAGATCAGTTGCTGGCACACGCTGACCCGCATGCCAGATTTATCGGGCTGAAAAAAATTCTTGCCACACCTGAACGTACCGGGCGTCTACTGCTGCTTAACGCACTCGGTTCAGAAACTGTGCCGCAGCTTAAGGCAAGCATGATCATCGGCCTGGGTCGTTTCGCCAATCCAGAAGACATTTCTGTACTAGCGCCTTTCCTGAAGCATGAAGATACACGAATAAGAGCGAACGCCGTTGAGGCACTGGCCATGTTCGAGCGCGAAGAGGCTTATCGCTACGTGATCGGATGCATGTCGGATGAGGACAACCGCGTAAAGGCAAACGTTGTCAGGGCATTGCAGGGGATTGGCGGTCAGTCTCTTTTTGCTCTGCTCAAGAAGATGTCGCAGGATGAAAAACCCTGGACCAGAGCATCGGCTGCACATGCGTTTTATCGTATCAAGTCGCCGCAGTCACTGGTCGCTCTCGCTCAGATGGCACTCAACGATGAGTCTCCTGAAATCAGGCAACGGGCGCTCGACTATATATTGGCTGAAAAGAAAGAGGGGAACCCTGCCGCTGCGGTCGTTCTTGCCAGACTCGAGCAGAGCAGAACCCCTGAAGAATTTGTCGCGGCAATGCCGGAAGAGCAGGCTGAGCCCTCGACTGCCGAAGACTTTGCCAGGCTGCTTGCCAGCGATGATGCGGCGCAGCGTTATTTTGGCCTGAGCCGGCTCGGCCAGGCGAATGTCTCAGAATACGACAGCTTTGTTCTTGAAGCTTTCGAACGCGAACAGGATCCATTTCTTCTTTCGATGATGCTTGCAGTGGTGCGCGAGAAGAAGCTTGCCGGTGGTTTCGAGCACTGTTGCAGATTGCTTGCTCACGCTGATGACAGGGTCAGGGCCAATGCTGTCGAAGCAGTGGCCGCAGCATTGCCGGCCGGGTCCTCGCTCGACTGTCTGCTGCCACTTCTTAACGACAAATACAGCAGGGTCGTCGCCAATGCTCTGCTGGCTCTTTATAAATACAACCGCGTCGATGTCGCCGTAGAGCTGAAAAAAATGCTCGAAAGAGGTCGCGAGGCATTCAAGCGCAGTGCGCTGTATGTTGTCTCGCAGTTGCGTGAGCCGGTTCTGGTTCAGATTCTCGAAAAAATGTTGCACGACCATAATCCCAGGGTTCGAGACAGCGCCTTCAAGATTTTGAATGACTACGCTGATGCCCGGGTGAGCGGAGCTCTGATACTTCTGCAGGAAACCCGCAAACAGATTGAACTCGAGAAGAGTCGCGACCGTTTTTTTGATAACAGTCTCGACCGTGTGTTCTC
>CAZMWO010000156.1:0-5884 GCA_964569565.1 uncultured bacterium
AGGCATGTTTCTGAACCATCTGCACGAAACCACTGCAGTCGATGCCGCCGATTTTTTCGAATTCTTTATAGGCTGCATTCGAGCGCCATTTCCAGGTTTTGATATCGACGTATTTTTCGTAGTATTCGTCGGAGTTAAGGCCCAGGCGACTGCCCGAACTCTTCTTCTGGCGATAGGTGTTAATATCGTCGAAACCGCCGAATTTGAATACAACCGGTTCTTTGATGTATGGATCAGCAAAAGCCTGCATTTTGCGTTCGAAAACGATGTCTTCAAAATGCTTTTCGAGTGCTTTCAGAAGTTTGGCGGCGTCTTCGTGTCTGCCAAGTTTGTCGAGGCATTTTGCCTGCAGGTAGGCCGCTTCGATCGGGTTGCCTGATGATTTGCGGGCCAGGTCGTAGGCATCTTTGTAGTCGCCCTTTTTGAAAGCTTTGCTGGCACGGTTCAACCGCCAGTACCAGGGAAATTTATCGTAATTGAGCAGGTCGCCGCCAAGGTGGCGATCCCAGCGTTCGAATTGTTTTGCATTAGCGGCTGCAGCCGTTGATGCGCCAGAATTGGCGCTCGGAGTCGATACTGTGGCCCCGGCAGAGACCTCGAATCCCTTGACCAGATCGCCGCGCACCCAGCCGACCAGGCCGCTGCCGAAGTCAAGCTTGAACCAGCCGTTCTTCTCTTCGAGCTTTATGCCGGCGGTGCCGCGTGGCAGGGTTTTGAGCACGCCATTTCCGGTGCCCGGTCCCGAGCGTACATTGACCCACGAGCCATTGATTTCGAAAACTTTTGGCGAGACCGCAGTATCGACGCCAAACATGTCGCCGGAAGCCTGCGGGTTGCTGACCGTCGTCTGCTCTCCAAACGGGTCGTTCTGCGCTATTGCCGCGCCAGAAGAAAATATCGCCCAGGCCAGGAATACTGCCGCTAATTTCCTGTACATAATATACTCCATGCCGAAAATATAATTCTATTGTACTCGATAAAAACATTTATGTCGAGCCCCAACCGCATGTGCAGGGCAATATTTGTTGATAATCAGTGGTGAATTTTGGCTAATCAGAAGGGAGCTTTTCGACCTTCAGGCCCGGGATTCTGGCAAAATCTCGCAGATTGCAGGTCCAGACAGATAATCCGTGATAAATAGCAGTACAGCCGATCCAGAGGTCCTGGGCTGGAATGAAAAGTCCCTGCGCACTTAGAGTGGCCGAAACCTCGCCATGCAGGCGTGCAACTGCAACATCTATCTCAAGCGCCGGAAACTCGGCGATTATACGTTCGACAAAAGCGGAACGGCGTATTCGCAGTTCAGGCCGTCGCGCCCTGCCGACGCCATGAAGAAGCTCGCTTACAGTAATGACAGAGATAAAAAAACTCTCATTCTGGCGTGGTTCGACAAGGCTGGCAAGATCAAACTTCTTCCGTTCCCATTCGATTAGAACGCTTGAATCGATCAGTATTCCCACGGGTCAGCCACTCCATCTTCCTTCTGGCTGAGGCCTCTGATCTTTTCAAGGTCTCTGGCCAATTCTTCGAGTTCATCGGCAGGCAGTTCCGGCAGCGATTCAAGCACCTCCTGAAGCTCTGCAAGCGGGCGCCCGGTCTTTACCGGCGAAATTTCGGCCACCGCCTTTTTGCCTTTCAGCAGAACGAAACGCTCACCCTTGTAGGCGACCCGGTTTATAATATCTGAAAAATTGCGGGCAGTATCAGTGACCGACAGGCTGGTTTTCATAGCAACTCCAAAATTTGATCATATAATCATAATATCATATAATCAGATTTTGTCAATTCGCGCTGGCTGTCTTTACATTTTGCCGTCGTAGCGGACAATTCTGAAACCGCCGGTGGCGGTGCCTTCGAAACCATAGAGACGTCCGTCGCTGCACAGCTTCCAGTTGCTGGTGAGGAAAGGCGCTTCGAGTATGGGCAGATCGGCACGCTTTTGCGGCTGCAGTTGCTGGTCGAGCGCATACAGGCACAAAAAGTTCGGCTTCGACTGTGTTACCACCATGAAAGCGGGTCGCTGATCGATCAGTCCGGCCATTTTGCTGAATACTATGTTATCGCCTGCTTCGAACAGAGCCAGGGTTTCTGGTTCCTGCGGCTGCTCTGACAGTTCGGCGCTGACAATGGTGCGAGAACCTGCTTCAAAGTTATACTGCAGGCCATACAGGGTTTTACCGTCGCTGACGGCCTCGAGGCTTATGGCCGGGTGCAACTCGGCTTTGCCGTTACGAACGATCCACAGGCCAACGCCCGGTTCTTCGACACCGATGATGCCGATCGCAAAAACCCTTAAGCGTCCGGGATTATTGAAGTCGATTCGCAGTTGCTGTTCGACCTTGCCGCTTTCGGGGCTGATTATCGCAACGCCGTCTGGTGCACGAGTCACGACGTAAAGCTTCTTTTCGAAACAGGCAATGTCGCCCATTTTGTCGAAACTGGTCATGATGTATGACCATTCTTTGTTTTTAACGCTTTTGAGCATGCGGTTGACCGAGTCGGTCAGCCACAACCTGCCGCTTTCATCGACATCGTAGCCGCCAACACACTGGTAAGGGGCGACTGGCATCACGCCCGGCGATGGAAACCTGATTCCGAGCTGGTTGGCTTCTTTTCCCCACTCGCCTTTGACGAAAAGGCTGACTTCGGCGCCCTGCACGGCGGCTCCTGCAATAAAGAGCATTATGGCCGACATGATCAGAATTATTCTCATGTAATGAACTCCACTCAACTTGATTTATGCCATTCTATCACAAATCCATGAAGTTTGACTTGCCTGCTTTCAAGCTGTAGTATTGTTCATCCGGAGTAAAACATGTTCAAATATCTGCGCGTTTCGGTGACCGATCGCTGTAATTATCGCTGCATCTACTGCATGCCTGAAGAAGGCGTCAGCAAGCAGTCGCACGAGCAAATCATGCGCTACGAAGAGATTCTGCTGGTTATCAGAACTGCTGTCGAAAACGGCGTCGAGCAGGTGCGAATCACTGGTGGTGAACCGCTCGTTCGCGGTGGCATAGTTGATTTTATCGCCGAAGTCGCAAGAATACCTGGTCTCAATGATCTGACGCTGACTACCAACGGAGCTCTGCTGACCCGTTATGCCGAAGCCCTCAAAAGAGCCGGGCTCAACCGCGTCAATATAAGCCTCGATTCGCTTAATCCTGAGACTTTCAAAGAAATCACGCGCGTCGGCGACCTCGAAGAAGTCGTCGTAGGTATTGACGCTGCCATCGCTGCCGGTCTCAGGCCGGTCAAGCTGAACACAGTTCTTATGCCAGGTGTAAATGACAGTGAAATCCTCAGTTTCGTCGATTTTGTCGTGTCACGGGCAATCAGCGTGCGTTTTATTGAGAGAATGCCATTCAAGGCAGTAGAATTGCCGCCAGACGACCAGTTCATTTCAGAAGAGCAGGTGCTGGCGACCATTTCAAGAAAGTATCAGCTCGAAAAAGTTGCCGACGGTTCGTTCGGGCCGTCGAGCGATTATCGCATCGCCGGCAGTCAGGCCGGTGTCGGTTTCATCAGTTCGCGCTCGCACCCGTTTTGTCAGCGCTGCACCCGGTTGCGGCTGACGGCAGGCGGTTACCTGCTTCCCTGCCTCGATTCAGAAACAGGTATAAACATCAGAGGCATGACGTCAGCGCAGATCAGCGAGACCATTTCGCAACTGGCCAACGAAAAATCGTCGTGGCAGAAGCAGCATGCCTGCTATGCTTCGACTTTCGCGTCGTCACTTTCCAAAATCGGCGGTTAGAGGAGCAGGAGTATGGCAAAAACAACAAAACTGAGTCTTGGCGTCGACCTTGGCGGAACCAAAATTGCCGCCGGACTGTGCCAGGATGGCGAGATACTCAAGAAGGTGATTTTTCCGACGCAAGCTGCTGCCGGCTTCGACAGCGTCATCTCGGTCATTCTCGGCGCCGTCGAAAAAGTGGTTGAGGGGCATGATCACAAGGAGATTGCCGGGCTCGGCATAGGTTCGGCCGGCCAGATCAATCCGGCCACCGGCGAAGTAATTTATGCCCCCAATCTGAAGTGGCAGAACGCGCCGCTCGGAAGCACTCTGGCGAAGGCTCTCAAGCTCAAGGTGCAGGTGCTCAACGATGTGCGCGCGGCGACTCTGGCCGAGCACAAATACGGCAACGGCAAGGGCCTCGAAAATTTTGCCAATATTTTTGTCGGAACCGGTATTGGCTCAGGTTTTGTGCTCAATGGTCAGCTGGTGCACGGATCGACCAATTCTGCCGGCGAAATCGGCCATATCTGCATGGATCCTGAAGGACAGGTCTGCGGCTGCGGCAACAAGGGCTGTCTCGAATCTTATGCTTCAGGCACCGGCATGGAAAATTACGTTAAAGCCGAACTGAAAAAGGGCCGTAAAAGCCTGATCAAGGAACTCGCCGAAAGCAAATTTGACAACGTAAGGGGTCCGCTGATCGGCAGAGCAGCTGAGCAGGGCGATGAACTGGCTCTGGAAGCCATCGACAGGGTGGGGCAGTATCTCGGCCTGGCGCTCGCTAATATTCATACTCTGATCAATCCCGAAATGATATTGCTCGGCGGCGGCATGATGGCGCTGAAAAAGTATTTCATGACGACTTTGCTGAGCACCATGAAAAAGCATATCCTGCCGGTCGCTGACCAGGGGCGTGAACTGGTACGCGAAGCCCGCTTCGAAAACGACGCGGTTCTTCTCGGTGGTGCCGCAATTTTCGCATGAAACCGCTGTATCCGGCCATATTCAACGAATCGCAGGCGAGTCGTCTCGCCTGGGCCGAATTACCGGAAAACCAGATTTTTTATAACCACCTGCTCAACAGCTGCCGTAATTTTCCAAGTCTGATACTGGCTTATTCCGCCGCTGAAGGCCTGCCTGATCTGGCAGCAACCATCGCCGAAAGCCTCCTTTCGGCCGGTGTCAACGTTTTTCTGCCGGGAGAGGCGGCGCCGGTCTGTTCGCTGGCGCAGGCGATCACCAGCCGCAACATGCCGCACTCTCTTTACCTCGACCGTGTCGCCGATGACTCTCTGCTGATTCTTACTTTGCTTGCCAGTCATGGTGGCCCGCTCGACGAAAAAGACATTCTCGATGCGAAGCCGGCTGCGCCGCCGCCGAAATCGGGACTGGCCGGCTCGACCGAGCTTAACCGCTACTATGTTAACAATCTGTCCGGTCTCGTCGATCGTTTTGTCGAAGCCGGAACCGGTTTTAAAAGCATCGAGATACCCTTTGCCGGCCTTGAAAAAAGTTTGCGTGAAGTTCCCGAGCTGTCGATCATTTTTGAGAGCGACCCGCGGGGGCCATTGGCCCGTGTGAGCCGCGATGGCCAGGGTTTGCAGATAATCGACAAAAACGGGCGGGCGGTCGACGCCGGCGAAATTGCCGGTGACATAACGCGTTATCTGGTGAGCGAGCGACTCGCTTTCGGTACCATAATCGGCCCGGCCGGCCAGATCAGCGATTTTTCGACCGGCTGCGAAACGCTTGCTGTCGATGGTACCTCGTTTGATATGAGCTACCACGCCGGCTTTTCCGACCTTCTCGTCGGCTGGTGGCACGACGGTGTCTGCGCGCACCAGGGCAGCAGCTGCTTCGGCGACGCTATTCTCACCGCCATCTACTACCTCGAAGCTCACCGCAGCAAAAAGGCCTGAAGAAGAAGAACAAGACAGAAGATGTCGCACAAAGACGCTGAGACACAGAGAAGACTTTTATCCGCAGATTACGCCGATTGCCGCAGATTTTTTGGGAGAGTTGAGCAGGCATCGTAAGATGGATTCTGCGACTTCGCTTTGCTGCGCGCAGAATGACGAAGAGAGCCCAGCATCCGCAGATTACGCCGATTGCCGCAGATTTTTTGGGAGAGTTGAGCAGGCATCG
>CAZMWO010000156.1:5984-7738 GCA_964569565.1 uncultured bacterium
TAAGATGGGTTCTGCGACTCCGCTTCGCTGCGCGCAGAAAGACAAACAGAGCCCAGTCCGTTCTACGTTCCAATTCAGTGAGATTGCTTCGTCACTGCGTTCCTTGCAATGACTGTTAACTCGCGCCTTTTATCGTGCTCGCCTGCCCTGCGTAGCTTCAGCGAAGCAGGGTAATCGTGCTCGTGCTCGTAATCGACAGAGTTGTCTGCAAGCTTCGACCTCATTGAGATTGCTTCGCTGCGCTCGCAATGACGGTTATATCGAGTTCTCTCGTGCTCGTAATCACAATCGACAGAGCTCTTTCTTCGTGACTCTGTGTCTTAGCGCGAGTTCTTTTTTCTTACGTTACAGCTCTGACTTCTTAGTTGTCTCTGTGTCTTAGCGCGAGATTTTACGTTTTTTCTCAGGCTTTTTCGAACAGGCAGATGAGCTCGACGTGGTGGGTGCGCGGGTAAAGGTCGAGGCCGGCGGCTTCGCTCAGCTTGTAGCCGCTTCTGATGATCGCGGCGCTGTCGCGTTCGCAGGCGTCGAGATCGCAGAACACGCAGACGATCTTTTTCGGCTGCAGCTTCGCCAGGGTGCGCCCGATCGAGGGCGTGCCGGTGCGTGGCGGGTCGAGCAGCAGAACATCAGGTTCAGGCTTGAAGCGTGAGAGTTCTTTTATCGCGTCGCCTTCGAGCAGAGTGATTCTTTCTTCGAAGCCGCTGCGTTTGATGTTGCGGATACCGGTTCTTACCGCACCCGGGTGCGATTCGATCGCTTCGACGCGTGCCCCTTTGGCAGCGAGGGCGAGCGTGAAATTTCCGGCACCGGCAAAACCTTCGACGATTCTGACGCCTTGTGCAGGTTTACATAACTCGACAACCTTGCGAACCAGCACCGGGTTCTGAAAGATGTTTCCCTGCACGAAAAAAGAGGGCTCGGCATCGTAGGGGCCGCCATCGACATCGGGCGCAATCAGGCCGGTAACGCTTACTGTGCCCTGAACTTCTTTGATTTTGCCTTCGTGATTGGCGACCGAAAGCCCTTTGAGGTCGGCGGCACGCATGATCTTGGTCAGATCTTTGTAATGATGCCCGGTCGGGCGACCCTTCATCAGCACGGCATGCCCGACGACGCGGTCAGAGCGGTGTGACGAAGAAGACATCAACGTCAGGCTTTCGAGAAAAATCGGCACCTGGCTGAGAACCTTGCGGGCCGCCACCAGTCGGCGGGCCAGGGGTTGCGTGATGATGGCGCAGGCGGTAACCGGCACGACACCACCCGGAACCTGCGAAGCAAAGTTCTCAGCAGCCAGATAGCCGGCTTCGCGTTCTTCGTAGTTGCGGCCCTGGTGCAGACGAACGCGCGGTAGATAACGGATGATCTCGCGCGAAGCCGTGAAGCTGTGCAGATAAGCTTCGCTGCCGCCAGGAATGCGGTTGAGCGCACGCGTTATCATCGCCTGTTTTTCTTTTTTGCGGCCCTTCTCAGAAAGCTCGAGCAGGTCGCAGCCGCCACAGGGACCATGAAAAAAGCAGTCGGGCTTTACGCGTTCGGGAGAGGGTTCGACCATCTGCGCATCGACGATTCGGCCTGAACCATCGAGCTCGATATCGATCTTATCACCGGGCAGAAAGCCGGGCACGCGCAACTGAACGCCATTGATGATAACAAAGGCCTGACCGCTGGCGGTCAGACCTTCAACAACTTCTATCGATCGCGGATTTTTGCCTTTGTTCACTTTTTCGGCACTTTCGGGCACTGCAGACGTT
>CAZMWO010000157.1:0-7686 GCA_964569565.1 uncultured bacterium
TCAGGATTCACCAGAATATTGGTCTCGAATGTGTTGCCAAAATACTTTTCGTTGGCCTTTGCCAGTGCCTCTGCTGAATATGGCGGGTTTCCCGGAATCGGGAAATTACCGACATCTCTGCGGAAAGCCAGCAGCGCTTCAGCCAGCGGTGATTTTTCAGGGCGCTTCGCCACCTGCTTCTGCAGCTCTGGTATGGCAACAGCAGGTTTAAACGGCTTTGGTCTGGTATAATTACTGTCGTCAAAATCAGGCAGAATTCCAGTTGGGGCGGGAGGCATTGGCGGCGGCTGCTTAAATGCCACGCCAATTGCGATTGCGGTAGCGGCTGCAACGACAGTTGCCGTCAAAGCTGCCTTGCCCAGCAGACTGCGCTCGGTCGTAGTAACCGGCGTGACACTGATCATCTGACGCAGCTGCTCTTCGGGCATGCCATCGAGCATCGCCTTTTCGTGAGAGTCAAGTTGCAGATCGTGACCAGACAGAGCACCGCTGCGCTCTTTCAGCAACTTTTCGCGAAATTCGGCATCAACAGCCGCTTTTTTCAGAATTACCTCGAGATTTCTGACCGGCATGGCAATCTCTCCTCTCAATTTCATCTAATCAATTATACTCAAAATACCAGCCCCTTCCAATCAATAATTCAGCCTGCCCGGCAGACCATTTATGAATGGCGTAGTTGACATTTGGCAACGACGGTGCTAAAACTGACTGACTAGTCAGTCTATATCTTTTCAGGAAAAAGTATGCCAAAACGAAAGACCAAAAGGGAGCTGCTGCTCGAAGCCGGCCTCGATCTGTTCTGCGAGAAAGGCTTCGAAAAGACCACCATTGACGACATCATCGCCCGCGCCGACTGCGGCAAAGGCACTTTTTACAGGTATTTTGACAACAAAGATTCACTCTATAGCGAGCTGGAAAACGAGTTCAACAACCTCTTCAGACAGGAAGTCAACAAAAACTGCCATAGCAACATGGGCCTGCGACATTATGTGACTGCTGCCCTGACAACATTTCTGCGCGTATTCAGGCAGTATCAGCGACTTGGCATGCTGCGTTTCATGCGCGAACAGAGCCTCGGGCCAGAAGCGCGAAAGGCATCGATCAACCCAATCATGCCTTACCTTATCGAAATGCGCGATTATTTTGCGGCTGCCATAAACAAAGGCGCGGTAAGAAATATCAATCCTGAGAATGTCGTCGGGCTTATCATCGGCGCAACTCACTTCTTTCTATTGCGCGATTTCAAGCTCAACCTGCCCTATTCCCCGCAGGATATCGAAGATACTGTAGACATAATTTTAAATGGAGTGGCCAGACCATGAAGACAAATTTATCACTCACAACCCGAATTTTACTGACTGTCGTTACCGCCATGCTTATCGCCTCTGCCGCACAGGCAGGCACGCTGGCCGGCCTGATCAACAAGGCGCTTGACCGCAACCTCAGTCTGCAGATTTCTGATCTTGAGATCGAGCAGAGTTTTATCGACGAGAAAAAATCTGACAATGCGTTGATTCCAGACGTTAATCTGGTCATTAACCGCACCAGCAAAGACTTTAAAGACTCTTACCAGAAAAACAACCCGGGCAGCATCGACAAAATGCTGACTTATTCGCTCAAGCTGACCCAAAGTTACCCTGGTCTCGGACGCATTCCCGCCATACAGCGGGAAATTACCCGGCTGAAAACTGATATAAAAAAGACCTACAAAGATAACCAGAAAATCAACGTTCTGCGTAACCTTACCCGCATCTATTTCAAGATGGTTCGCGATCAGGAACTGGTCAAGATTCACGAAACCGATCTCATTCTTATCGCTGCCCTGATGAAGGTTGCCAAGCTCAACGAAGAACTCGGTCTGGTTCTGCATAATGACATTCTGCGAATCGAAGTCGAGCAGCTCAATTCCAGCACCGAGCTGGTAAAGGCCAGAAACAGTTTTGAAGACCTCAAATACGATCTGGCAGCAATCCTCGACATGCCGGATCCAGCTTCGATCAAACTTGAACTGGCTAAAAGCCTAAGGTTTGCGGTTGCCAGCTACACCAGCGAAGCACTTCTGCCAGAACTTTTTCAGATCGATAACGACATCAATATTGCCAGAACCGACCAGATGATTCTGCAGAAGTCGGTACGGGCGGCACGCAGTGCGCATCTACCGACTCTGAGCCTCGACGCTTCCTACAATTATGGTCGCGAAATCGGGCCGATCGAGAGCACAAAGGATTTTGCCGCCACCTTTATTCTGACGACGCCGGTTTATAACGGCAACGATATCGAAAACGCCGTGCGTTTGGCGCAGAAGTCTGAAGAAATTGTCAAACTGCGGGTGCGCGACCTTTCCAACAGCAAGAAGGCGATTCTTGAAAAGGCGGTTGCCGACTATAACGAAGCCCTGTCGCGCATCAGCTTTGCTGAGAAAATGGCCGAACAGAGCTACGAAAACATGCGCATCGTCTTTACCCGCTACCAGGAAGGCGCATCTTCGATCGTCGAACTTGTCGATGCCCAGCGCCTGCTCACCAACTCGACACAGACTGCTGTCAAAGCCTATTACGATGAACGCGAGCGCCTGGCAGAAATTCTGCTGCTGCTGCACAGGTTCGATGAGCTCAGCCTTACTGACCAGAATCCCTCAGTCCTGAACACCGATTTTCTCATGCAGGTAATGAATCTTGGAGAAGTAAAAGAATGAAACAATCAGTCAAAGCATTTGTCATTACGCTCTTATGCATCGCATCTGCCGCCAGTGCCCAGGTTAACGTCGTAACCGTCAAACCGGTGAATGGCACGATTCGCAAACTTCTGCAGTTCACCGGCGAAACCAGACCGGTGGTCGAAGCTTATGCAGCGGCCGATGTCAACGGCCCGGTCGCCCAGATCATGGTCGAAGACGGTCAAAAAGTCAAACTCGGCGACCCCCTCGGCAAAATCGACGACATTCGCTTCGCCATAACCATGCGCCAGATGGAAGCTGCACTCGAGCGCAGCAAGCAGCAGTTTACCGAAGACGAAAAAGATTACCAGCGCAACAAAACCCTGTTCGAGAACAAGGCGATCACCCAGAAAAGCCTGGATGCTGCCCTTACCAACTTCATCAACGGCAAAACCACCGTCAAGCAGGCACAGGCTGATTACGACAAGGCCAGGCTCGATCTCGACCGCTGCATCATTCGCGCGCCAATCAGTGGCTACTTTGTCGACCGCTCGATCGAAATCGGCCAGGCCATGGCGCGCGGCCAGAACATGGGCAAAGTCATCGATCTCGACGACATCTACGTCGATGCCCGAATTCCAGAAGCAGAGATCAGAAACATCAAGCCTGGCCAGATTTGTCAGATCGAAGACAAGTATGAGGGCCGCGTCGAGCACATCGGCCTTTATGCCGACAATTCGCGCTCTTTCAAGGTTCGCATCAGAGTGAGCAATCCAGACCTGTTTTTCCGCGGCAACATGTTCGTCAAAGGCAACATCACGCTCGAACAATACGACAATGCGCCGCTGTTCCCGTCGCAGGCCATCAGAAATTTCAGGGGCGACCTGTTCGTCTACACGGTGCAGAATGGCAAAGCCCGCCAGCACAAAATCGACCTGATCGCTCAGGAAGGCGATCTGAGCTACTGCCAGCAGATATCTGCCGATGACGAGGTTGTAACCGTCGGCCAGGACAGTCTCGAAGAGGGCAGCGAAGTTATCGTCAGACGTAACGGCAACGGTAAAAGCACTACAGACAAAGCAACAGGAAACAACTGACCATGAGTCTACCCAGAACATCAATCACCAGACCGATTACGGTCACCATGCTGATGCTCGGCATGGCGCTGATCGGTATCGGAGCATTTTTCACTCTCAATGTCGCTCTTTTTCCCAACATCGACATACCGGTGGCCTTTATTCTGGCGCCCTATGCCGGTGTTGACCCGGCAGAAATCGAAACCATCGTCACCAAAAAAATCGAAGATGAGATCAATTCAGTCGAAGACGTCGATAAAATCGAATCGTATTCATCCGAAGGCATCTCGCAAACGGTCATCAACTTCGATTTCGGCACAGATCTCGATCTGGCCGCGGTCGATCTGCGCGCCAAGGTCGATCAGGCAAAACGCAATCTACCACGCGACATGGAGCAGGTCACTGTTTCGAAAGTCGATATAAACTCTTTTCCGGTGCTCAATATAGCGTTGGGCGGCAGTTTCGACCTGGTCGAGCTCAGACGCATCGCTGACCGCGAGATCAAACCAGCTTTTCAGCAGATCAGCGGTGTTTCCAACGTCGAAATCAAGGGTGGTCTCGAACGCGAAATCAGAATCAAGGTTATTCCTGAGCGACTGCTTGCCTATGAACTGACGATTGACGATGTGATAACCGCTGTCAGCAAAGACAATCAGAACACTCCGCTCGGCAATATCAACGAAGGCTCTTTCAAATACCTGCTGCGTTCTGAAGGCCAGGTTAAAAACCCGCAACAACTGGGCAACATCATCATCAAGGAAATCAACCGCCGCCCGATCTATCTGTCTGAAATAGCGACGATCGAAGACCTTTTCAAGGAAATCGAATCGACCTCACGCATCAACGGACAGCCTTCGGTAACACTCGAAATCAAGAAGGCGGCCGATGCCAACCCGGTTCTCATCTCAGACGCGGCCCAGGATCTGATTCCACGTCTGGTCGAAAAATACAAGGGGCGCCTGACCATCACCATAGGCAACGACCAGACCCTGTTTATCAGAGACACCATTCAAATGGTCAAAGACAACGCCCTGGTCGGCGGCCTGTTTGCCATAATAGTTCTGTTCATCTTTTTGCAGAACTACCGCTCAACGATCATTATCGGCACCAGTATTCCACTGGCTATCATCTCGACCTTCGGCTTTCTGAGCCTTAAAGAAGACATTTCGCTGAATCTGATGACTCTGGGCGGCCTGGCACTCGGCATTGGCATGATGGTCGACAACGCCATCGTCGTCATGGAAAACATCTACCGGTTCTATGTCGACCACCCGGACGGCGACAAAACCGAACTGGCAGCAAAGGCTTCGGAAGAAGTGTTGATGCCGGTTATCGCTTCTACCGCCACAACTGTCGCCGTTTTTCTGCCGATAGGTTTTGTTCCGGCAATAGTTGGCGAAATCTTTTTTAACATGTCGCTGGCAATAGTGTTTTCGCTGCTGGCTTCACTGCTTGTCGCCGTAACCTTTCTGCCCATGCTGTGTTCACGCTTTCTCGTGCTCGACGGCATGTTTATCGAAACCATCATCATGCGCATGTATAAAGCCCTGATCAAATGGTTCAAAACCCATCCGCTCAAATCGATAACGGCTGCTGCCAGCCTGTTTCTGCTGCCGGCAATCGGCTTTTACTTTGGCCTTAAAAATCCGGCTCTGCTCAAAGTGCTGGAAAAGACGCCATTGGCCGGGCACTCTTTCAATCCCGGCGCCGACAGTCTGCTGGCTGCTGCCTCCATAATTCTCGCTCTGCTGCTGGTTCCCATGCTGGTTGCTGCATTCTTCAAGATCTTCAACCTGGTGACAACAAAATTGTTGTTTCCGATTGTCGATGTTATCATCATGAAACTGCTGCGAGGGCTCTATCTCAGGGTTCTGCGCGCGCTGCTCGGGCACTGGTATCTCAGACTCGGCTACTTTCTGCTCATCGTGACACTCTTTGTCGGCAGCACAAAGCTGCAACCGGCGATGACATTTTTCCCTTCGATGGACAGAGGTGAAGTCACCATCGAATTCGAAACTCCTGAAGGAACCAGTGTCGAGTCAACCGACGAAGTGACCCGGCAAATCGAGGGCATTCTTCTGAAAATACCCGAAGTCAGCAAAGTGATAACCAACTCAGCGGTAGGCAAAGGTACGCTCGCGGTCAGGCTGACACCAAAAAATGAACGCACAAAAACCACCAAAGATGTTGTCGAAGAAGCCCGCAAACAGGTTGAAGTGGTTCCCGGCATACACACGATCAACTACAAGGAACCCGCCATGGGCAAGCCTTCACGCGGCAAGTCGATACAGATCGAAGTCATGGGTGATGATTTTGCGGTGATCGAAGACATCTGCCTGCAGATTTTCGACCGGATCAAGGATCTCGAAGGCATCAAAGATCTTGAAAACGGCATCAAGGCCGGGCGCCCTGAATTCAGACTGGTTTTCGACCGCGAAAAAATTCGCGACATGGGCCTGAGTCTGGTAAATATTGCCGAAATGGCGCGCAGCCATGTTTACGGCACCCTCGCCGGCAAATATCGCGAAAACAACGACGAATTCGACATCAGAGTCGAAGCGGCCGACCTTTCAAAGGACAAGATCGCCCGCATCAAAGACCTCGAGATATCTCTCGAAAAGGGCAAGTTCGTTAAACTCTCACAGATTGCCGAATTCAAGCCCGCCAGCGGCTACAGCACGATTGAACGCAAAAACAATGCACGCCGCCTCATCGTTCAGGCTGACCCGGATAAGCGCGCTATCGGCGCAATTACCGACGACATCAACGAGCGCATCAAAGACATCAAGTTGCCGCCGGGGTACACTATCAACTTTGGCGGTGAAAACGAAGAAATGATCAAGGCCTTCACCTATCTTGCGATCGCGCTGATTGCCTCGGTTCTGCTGGTTTACATGATCATGGCGGCGCAGTTCGAATCTCTGCTTTACCCGTTTCTCATCATGTTTACCATACCGCTCTCGTATATCGGCGTAGTCAGCGGTCTGCGGGTAATGGGTTTCGACTTCAGCGTTACGGCTATGATCGGCATAATAATGCTGGCCGGTATCGCGGTCAACAACGGCATCATTCTTATCGAGTACACCCTGCAACTCAGGCGCGAAAACAACTACAGTGATGTCGATGCAGTAATAACTGCCGGCACCCTGAGATTCAGACCTATTCTGATGACCATGTGCACGACCCTGCTCGGCATGTTGCCTCTGGCACTGGGAATCGGCGCCGGCGCAGACTTCTATCAACCTCTGGCGATATCTGTTTCTGGCGGACTGTTGATATCGACACTGATAACTTTGACCTTCGTGCCGACCATCTTCATCATGGCTGAAAACACGATTAAATTTGGCAGATCGCTGATTGCGGGCATCGTGAAATAACTGAATCGCCGACCTGAACTGAAGTCACCGGTTTTAAAAGAGACTGGTAATCTTAACCGGACCATGCGATAATATTGACAAGCGCGCCTTACGGCGCGCAATTATCACAGGATCGTGGTTATGACAGCCGGGCAGGGTCGCAATCTGCGAGAAAAGCTTACCGTTCTGATCATGCTGGTGGCCATATTTCTGGCCATGGCTTCAGGCACCGAATCTCTTCTCAGCAGTCGCCGCACAGCCTTTGAAGCCGAAAATCAGCAGCGGCGTCTGGAGTTTGCTGCCGGTCTGGCAGCCCGGGTCGAACCCGACCTCTATCTGAACCGTTCGATTCTTCCGCTGCTCAGACTTTATAGCGAAAACCACAGTGCAGACCTGGTTGCCGTACAAAAATACTACCAGCAGAACAAAGGGCTGGATCTCGCTATCTACCAGTTTGACAAGCATGGAGCTCTGACTCAGGCTGCGCCGAAGCAGGCTTCTAATCAGTGGTTGATGAAAAACCTCTTTGTTGCCCTGCGCGAAAAAGACCTTAAAAAAATGTCGCAACACAGGCGCAGCCTTGATAAAAAGCTTGAGT